>JAAZAN010000230.1 GCA_012514315.1 Chloroflexota bacterium | reverse complement strand
GCAAGTTGTGGACCATGTTGCCGCTGCCGACGATGAGCACTCCCTGCGCGCGAAGGGGAGCCAATGCTCTGGCGAGGTCGTACTGGTGCTATGCCGGACGGCTGGCATCCAGGCTCAACTGGACGACCGGCACGTTGGCCTCGGGGAACATCCGCTTGAGCACGCTCCAGCATCCGTGATCCAGGCCCCAATCCTGACCCAGCCCCACGTCAGCTTCCACCACCAGGCGCTGAACTTCCTCGGCCAGCCAGCGGCTGCCGGTGACGGGATACTGGACCTGGAACAGCGCTCTTGGGAAGCCAGCGAAGCCGTGGATCGTGCGGGGCGCCGCCATCGCCGTGACCAGCGTGCTCCAGGTCTCCCAGTGCGCTGAGATGCACAAGATCGCCATCGGATCAGACTGAGCGTGGCCCACCTCCTCCCAGCCTCTCGAGAACTCGTTGTCCTCGATGGCGTTCAGTGGGTTGCCGTACCCGACGAGCAGCACGGGCATATGCCCGGCACCGTTTGACGCACTGGTCAGTTGAGTCGGACCTTCGGATCCAACTGGCATGGTCTCAAACACAACAACGGGCTATCCTACGTGCGATCGCCCCCGGAGCATATGCCGTGTGCCATTCACGAAGACCCACTCCTGGAGCCACCTCGTATAATATGTTCGTCAGGAACAGGTATCCCAGCGATAGTGATCGTGCATCCAGTGCGGTCAGGTCGGCGATTCTGCGCCTCCGTGTTGCACCGTCAGGTGACTTCTAGGTTAAGATTGTTGCCCACGCCGGGCGGCACTTCGAACTCGCATACTGTTCCCGTGCGGCTGAGGGCTGCCGCCCGTGTTCTGATACACGAGGTTGTTGCTCTGCCCGGTTCCCTGGGATACCCTCCTGCCCTCTCTGGGTGACATCACCTAAAGGAGTACACCTATGCATTCCTCAACTCTCTGTGTCGGAGCCGATGTCCACCTGAAGGAGATCACCCTTCGGACCGTGGACAAACTCACCAGTGTCGAAGTGATCGCTCCCTTCAACGTCACCAACAACCTGCCGGGCGCGCAAGCTGCCGCCTCCCGCTTGGCTGCAGTCGCCGCACACTGGGGTTACACCGACATCCAGCTGGGCTTCGAAGCAACTGGTATGCTGTGGCTCCCCTTCCATCGCTTTCTTGTCACCTGCCCTTTGCCCCAGCCCTTCGACCTGCAGGTGGTCTGCTTCAATCCCGAGCTCGTTGCCGATCTCAAGGATGCCCTGGTCTTGCGCGGCCCCAAGGACGATGCCCGCGACGCCTTCGATATCGCCGTTCGCGTGCAGGTCGGTCATAGGCCGATCTCCTACGTCCCCGACGACGTCTGGCAAGGCCTGCGCCGTCTCACCCACTACCGCTTCAAGCTCGCCGGCAATCTGTCCCAGGGGAAAATGCGCGTTCAGTCCTGTGTGTTCCTCAAATGCAGCGACTGGAACCGGGTCAAGCCTTTCTCTGACGTCTTCGGCGCCACCAGCGCCGCGCTCTTGACCTAGTTCACGGCCGCCGAACTGCGCGACATGACTCACGACCAATTGGCTAACCTGATCGCCGACCGCGGCCGGGGCCATTTCCTCGACCCTGATGCCACTGCCCGCTCGGTCCAACAGGCTTTGTGCGCATCCTATCCCATCGACTCCCGCATGGATCTGATGCTCACCCCCACCTTGGCCACCGCCTGGGAGCACATCCGCATCATCCAGCACCTCATGAGGCGCCTCGATCAGCACATCTCCCGCCGCATTGAGCCGGTCCCCAACCCCCTCATCACCGTCAATGGCTTGGGACCGGTCATTACGGCTGGCCTCCTGGCCGAGATCGTCGATATCTCCCGCTTCCCTGACCACAAGCACATGGCTCAATACTTTGGTCTCTCCTGGTCCAGACACTCCCGCGGCGACTCTGTCTCTCAGAACGCCCGTCCGATCAAGGTCGGCAATCTCTATGGCCGCTACTACATCGTCATGGGTGCTGACAAGATGCGTCTGTTCAACCTGGAGTACAATGCCTACTACTGGCACAAGTACAACGAAGTCCCCACTCATCAACACAAACGTGCCCTCGTACTCACCGCCCGCAAACTCGTGCGTCTCGTGCATGCCCTGCTCACTAAGAGTGTCCCTTACGTGAGGCCCCACACGCCTGTGCCTCTTGAGGAGGCTGACTTGCTCCAGTAATCAAGGCTCTGTGTTGACTGCTCTACAACTGCATCGACCTGCGTGCCACAGGAACCCCACCTACTTCTGGAGGGTTCTGCACTCGCAGCCTGTGCCCAGTTCGACAGACCGAAATACCCTATTTCTATGTCAAAGAACCACTTGCCTTCTTACCGCATATCTAGAATAAGCCTAGGGCTTCTGTGCGTCCGGACACTCGCTGGTCCTTCAGTGCTTTCACGCCCGCCGCACGACCTCAGCAACCAGGTCACTGGAAAGCCACAGACCAGCACTGGTAAGAACTTGAAGGACGGAGGCACGGTCGGCAACAGTCCTTGCTGTTTGGCCTTGACAATGAGCCCAACGGTACCCATCAGTTGAAGCCCCCGGCTTCGCGCCATACGACGTGCAAGGCCATCATCAAGTATCAACCGACCGCCAGGATGCTCAAGCGCCAGGGCTATGACGTCAGCTTCCCCACGGCCCAGATCGGTCATCATCGGGAT
>JAAZAN010000229.1 GCA_012514315.1 Chloroflexota bacterium | reverse complement strand
GCTTCTCCGGCGCAAGACCGGCGGGCTGGGCCAGCACGGGATCACTGCAGTCGTACTGAAATCCATCGTTGCGTCTGGAGTGATGGCTCTCGCAGTCCTGCCGTTACTGGACATATTGCACCGCGTGCTGCCCGCCGGGTTGCTCTACGAATTGCTTCTCGTCGCCACGAGTGGGTCGGCTGGGACAGCGGTCTTCGTGCTGATGGCTGTCCTGATGCGTATGGACGACATCTCCATACTAGGCCGTCTTCTGGTAGATAAGCTGCGTGTCTTGACGGGCCTCGGACGCTAGACTATAATGGCTCAGTGCAGTGAAGCCCCGCTCGACGGACTACAGGCCGAGATGACCCACTTCCCAGGAGAACAGTGATTGCCCAGAGAACAGGACCGACCAGTTGATCCCGGTCGATACGACCAAGCCTACTTTCTGAACTCGTGCGAGGGCTACACTGAGTTCACTGCCAGTGAGGGAGCGCTTCTATCACGCCGGCTTCGGCAGGCATTCGAGTTCGCAGAGGTCATCCCGGGAATGTGCGTGCTTGATGTCGGATCTGGACGTGGTGAGATCTTGCGTCGATGTGCAGATCTCGGCGCCCATGCCTATGGCATCGACTACGCACCGGTCGCTGTTCGGATCACACACGATCTCATCTCGTCTGACAAGACCCCTTCTGCGCCCATCGTGGTCTGTCAGGCTGACGCCAAGCACGTCCCATTCATGGATAGTACGTTCGACCGTGTGCTCATGTTTGATCTGGTCGAGCACCTCCACCCATGGGAACTGGATCAGGCGTTGCAGGAAGCTCAACGTGTATTACGACCGGAAGGTCGGCTCATCATTCACACGGCACCGAATGCCTGGTATGATCGGTATGCCTATCCGTTTGTCAGACTGGTTCGCACACTGATGGGGCAGGGCCACTGCTATCCTAACGATCCCCGCGCGATTATCCCGGCCAACCTGCACGTGCACGTAAACGAGCAAAGTCTGCTAAGTATGCGAAGGGCGCTGAACAGAATGGGATTTCGTGCGCAAGTGTGGCTTGACACACCTCCACAGTCACGGGATGAGGGGTGGATTTTTGCACTGGCTCGCCACGTCCTGTTCAACTGGCCACCGTTTCGCTGGTTCTTCGAACGCGAGGTCTTTGCCGTAGCTGAGTGCAAATCCATCCAGCACGACTAGCGTGTCCAGCGCCGATTTCTGCCTGATTCAACCGCGAGACCTTACTGGTGCACTGTGAGAGACAGACGTACAGTTGATGAACTATCAATAGACGAACTCGAGGAAGTCCTGCGCATCCGTAGACGGCAGGCTCGCTTGGAGCGGCTTCGTCAGTTGGGTCAGGAACCCTTTTCCCGGACTATCGACCCCTTGAGCCCACAGCCCGATCCGCCTTCTCGTGCCACTCTGCCCGACGGCTACCGCAAGTACAAGGATATTGGCGCCTCAGCTCAGTATCACACACACGCCGTGGATGACGATGCCAGTGTGACGGAACGAACTCGCTCGTCTCCGCGCATACGTTGGGATTGGATGCGTGACAAAGCACTCCTCGTGATTGAGCTAGGGCTGCTGGCTGGACTGATTCTCGTTCTACTCAGTTCACTCTCAACCCTGAACGAGATCAATTCGGCATCGAGCGCAGCACAACAGATGCCCACACCTGCGATGGAACAGGAGCCTGCGGACGCGCTGATCACGGTCGCTATCCTACCTGGCGGTCACACTCCTCCAGACAGCCCAGGCGGCTCGGCGCCTCAGGAGATTCCCGCTCACTTGCGTGCTGTCGTGCGTCAGGCCACACCACTTCCCCTGCCGACTCGCGGACCAGAGCACGCGGTTCAGATTCAGATACCCCGGATCAACGTCAACGCCCCAGTTGTGGAAGGCGATGACTGGGAAAGCCTCAAGCAAGGCGCCGGTCATCACATCGGCAGTGCCAATCCGGGCGAGCGGGGCAACTGCATCATCTCGGCGCACAATGACATTTTCGGTGAGATATTCCGCAGGCTTCAGGAGCTGGACCTGGGTGATGAGGTGCTTGTCCACACCACGACCCAAGTTCACCGGTACGTTGTCACACAGAAGCGAGTCATTGAGCCCACAGATGTGAGTGTCATGGAGCCGACGTCCAGCCCAATTATCACACTCATATCGTGCTATCCATATGGTATTGACACTCACCGCATCGTCGTGATCGGTGAGCTTCAGCCCTAGATGAGGAGACCCCAATATGGCTAAGAGATCGAGACGATCTAGACAGAAGGACCGTGCGCCGCGTCTATCATCTGCGCAGATGGTACGCCCCAATGCAGCCGAGTCAGTACACGCCACCACCCCTCAGGCAGTCGCCTCGAGTGCCGAACCAGCGCCCAGCCTGGCAGACGAATACCGCTACGTGATCTCCGATCTCAAACGGATCGCTGTACTGGCAGCCATCATGCTCAGCGCACTGATCGCGCTGGCATTCCTGCTGACCTGAGAACGAACACTGTTACACCGGTCGGGAGTGCCGGACGTATGCGTGAGTGCGCCTCCAGTGGCCACAATTGGGCGCCACCCGATCTAGTCCGTCGCCAGATTGACTACCTGAGACTGCACACCAACTGTTTCCGCATACATCCCAAGACACCAGAGGATCATCCAGTGACTTGCGATAGCCATCCAGAGATTCATCGTGATGAGGAAGATCACACTGCTCGAGACGGCCAGTGCACTGCGCGCTAGAGCGATAGGCGCGTGGCTGGTCGAACGCAGACGATGTCTCCAGGCCGGGTCGAGCACTGCTTCAATGAGGACTATCCCAAGCCCTACCCAGACGCCCCAGTAGTCCCCCAGCGCGAGCAACGGCAGGTTTCGATAGAAGGCCCAGTGCACTTCGTGGAACGCAGCCTCTCGAAATGACACCCAGCCGGAAGATGGGAACCGAGCCCCTGGACTGATCTCACCGGCTGCCGTCAGCGCGCGCCGATATGATCGAAGCCCCAACGCGAGGATAATCCAGACCACAACACTGATGCCGACAGCCCACCCAACATCGTGCGCCCAATCTGCCCAGTTAGCAGCGACGACTGAGACACTCTCCTCATTCTGAGAAAACGGCCACGCCAGATTCTGCAAGCCCAGCAGACTGCCGATGACGGCATTGTGTCCCCAAAGCAGTGCGACAGAGGGTATACCAATATAGAAGAACAACCGCAGCAATTGCATGAGAGCCGGCGAGAAGCGCCACCGCATCAATCTGCCCACGGCATCTCCCAACTGACCAGGACGGTCAGTGCGAAAGATCCATGCGGCATTCGTCCAGGCAATCGCAGTGACAAGCGATGTTGCAAGCCATAGCCATGCCTCCGGAGTCGACACGAGTGTCGCAGGCCCCATTACCGCTTCCCTTGAGTCGGTGCGACCAGGCGAATGCGCGTGCCGCTGCCCAGAGCCGATGCTATGGACAACCTGCCGTTTATCAACTCAGCTCGCTCCCGCATATTCAGAAGGCCCAGACTCCCACGCTCATCATAGCGCAGCTGCACTGACTCCACATCGAAACCGCGGCCATCATCAATGACCTCGACGTGCAGGTTATTGTTCTGCAGAGCGATCTTGACCCAGATGTTATTGGCCTGCGCATGCTTACGAGCATTGCCGATGGCCTCGTCAATAATGTAGAACGTCACTCCCTGAATATTGCGGTCCACTTGGTGATCGAGATCAGGCGGTGTGTCAAGGTGCACCCTCACGCGTCTCTCGGTCTCCTCCAGTTTGCTCACGTATTGTTCCAGTGCCGCTGACAGGCCCTGTGTCTCAAGTATGAGAGGTCTGAGAGTGAACAGCATATGGCGGATATCCTTAGTGGTCTGTCTCGCCAGTTCCTCAATCTGCACCAGTTCCTCCCCAACCTGAGCCGGGGCCCTATCAAGTAGAACTCGCGTGTAGTTGAGCCGCATCGCGATGGCGGCGATACTCTGCGTGGGCCCATCGTGGAGATCGCGGGACAGCTTCCTCCGAGCATCCTCTTCAACGGCCACAATACGTTCCTTCTCCTCTGTGAGGCTCTGGTAGAGCAAAGCATTTTGCAGTGCCAGGATAGCCTGGTTGCAGATGGCAACGAGCAAGTCAACATGGTCCTCGGTATACGGATCAAGATGGGTGCTGCCGAGGACAACAGCGCCGTAGTTCTCAAATCCCGCCCTCAGCGGAACGACTACTGCCTGTCTGCAGCTATGCATCCCAATCACCTGCCCCAGTTCCGGGTCTGAAGACGGCTGATGAAGAATCACTGGTTCAGCAGTCGAGAGCGTCTCGCCAAGAGCGCCCTTCAGCCCTCTGAACTCCACCTTCTGATCATGTTGTGAGAGATGCCGTGATGCCACGATCTGCAGATGCTCCCCCTCAATAAGCAACACCATACTCAGATGAGCCATACCAGGCTGCCCGAGCTCGTTCAGGCCAGCCTCAGCCACCTCAATTGTTGCTTCGAGGACCTTTCTGTAGTTCAGTGTGGCACTGAGCGTACTGGCCAACGAGAAGACTAGACGCGCGCGTTGATGCGCCGCCCGCAGAATACCAAGCTCTTCTTCTTCCTCAATCTTGGACTGCTGAAGAAGGGCTCGCTTGATCCGATGGGCCACCTGGCCACTAACCAGCGCCGCCAGGAGTAACACCAGTGCAGGTGCAGAAAAAGTCAGCAGTCTTGGCAGGATCGGCATATCAGCATGGAGCAGACAATCGATCCCGCCAGTTCCGAACACAACGAGCCCGGCCGCCAGCACACTGATCGCCCACTTGAACCTCAATGCAGCCGTCAGGACCGGGAAC
Organism: Chloroflexota bacterium; assembly: GCA_012514315.1. Classification (GTDB taxonomy): domain Bacteria; phylum Chloroflexota; class Anaerolineae; order B4-G1; family B4-G1; genus JAAZAN01. The sequence continues at coordinate 3,496 of JAAZAN010000229.1, read as the reverse complement.
AGCGCGAAGAACAGCAGCGGGCTTGAGGTGCCTCCTGAAGTCAGGACGAAGCCGATGCTTAGAGCCGTGTCGATGACAAGCGTGAGGACGGGCAGGACAGGACGGGGAGTGCCATACAGAAGCCACAGCATCACAAACAGATTATACAGTGCGGCAATGATCAGTATGAGAATGTGGGGTAATGTCGAACGGAAATCGGGCAACTCACCACTATGCAGAAGCGCACCCACAAGACTGACCAATGCCACACTAACCAGAAGCAACCAACGCAGATTGCTGATCAGCCAGTCAATCTGGAAACGCCCCTTGGCGCTACCCGTGATGCGCATATGAGTCTCTTCAGGGAGAGTATAGAATGAAGGACCGCGGTATAGGCTGGGCAAAAACCCTTGTCCGTCACGCGGTCAAGACTGTGGGCGCGAAGGGACTCGAACCCCTGACCTCTACAATGTGAGTGTAGCGCTCTAACCAACTGAGCTACGCGCCCGAAAACCTGCTCTGCACTCACTGATGATGTGTACGTAGTATACGTCTCTCCCCAATTTTGTCAAGTCTGGCCAGCCCGCCTTCTTTGACAGTAGTCGCCTTTTCAGGTAGAATCCCTCGATGCATTCTGGATAGTCAATCCAGGTGAACCTTGACACCGGAGGTTCACGTGTATCCACAATCTGTGAGGCACCGAGGTTAGCCAAGGGCATAGGGAGGATATGGCCTACCGGAACTCCAGTGTAATCGACTCCAGAGACACACTTAGATGGCTCCTGCTGCAGTGTCACGTATGACTCTAGAAGAACTCACCAGGAGAATGAATGAGTTCGTCGAGGCGATGGGATGGTATGATGAGAAGTCGTCGGCGCCTCAAACACCTCGCAACATTGCCATATCTCTCTCGCTGGAAGCCGCCGAAGTGCTAGAGCATTTCCAGTGGAGTGAACAGGCCAACAAGGCCGCCCTGGCTGAGGAACTCGCCGATGTGACACTGTACTTGCTGCAACTGGCCTGCCTGATGGAGATCGACTTGGAGCAAGCAGTCCTCGACAAACTCGAGGTGAACTACCGGAGGGATTGGTCCAGGGAGAAGAACGTGTGAAGTTACTGGCCGTCACGGACGAGGTCGTTGATATCATCTACAGCCCTCGCATATGCTCCAGGTTTGGCGATGTGGATCTACTGGCCTCGTGTGGTGACCTCCCCTTCTCGTACCTGGAATACATCATATCGATGCTCAACGTCCCGGGTTTCTTTGTACACGGGAACCACGACTGCGATGAGCACACATCTTGTGGGCACATTCTCAAAGCTCCAGGCGGATGGACCAACCTGGACGGCCGGACGGTCAGACGGAAAGGCGTGATTATCGGCGGCCTGGAGGGATCCATCCGGTATCGCCCTGACGGCGTCCATCAGTATACAGATATGCAGATGGCGTTCAGGATGTGGCGAATGACGCCGCGGTTGCTTCTGAACCACGCGCTATACGGCCGCTATATCGACATCCTGATCACGCATTCGCCACCACATGGCATTCACGACGGACCCGACTACGCGCACCGGGGATTCAAGGCATTTCGATCGTTTATGGCCCGCTTCCGCCCGACCTATCTGTTGCACGGTCACAAGCACATCTACGGACTGGAACGCTGGCAGACCACCTTCATCGACACGCAGGTGATCAACGTGTTTCCGTTTCGCATCATCGAATGGTAACCAACGAACAGTGTCTTATGTTGGCCACGCGTCTCCGGAGGCGCGTGGCCATTGCAGCAAAGATCCCGCTAATCATCAGAGGCAGATCCGAGTACTGGGCGTCGAGCACTCTGAGAAAAGGAGTTGCGATTGAGATCGATATCGACATCCCTGACTGCAGTGATCCTCACGACGCTCCTGGCTGCAGCCTGTGACCGGTTCACCGAGACCTCACCGCCCGCCGCCACCACGGTCATGTCGACGGCAACCAGCGCTCCTGTTGAGACGGTTATACCCACCGACACACCGCCTCCTTCAATGCCGAAGGAACTCACGATCTGTCAGGCTGAGGAACCCAACACTCTCTTTCTGTATGGCGAGCCATCCCGTGCAGCACGCAATGTCCTCGAGGCAATCTATGACGGACCGATTGACGTCAATGAGTATCAATTCAAGCCGGTGATTCTCGAGAAACTGCCTAGCCTGACCGATGGAGATGCCGCAGTGAGACAGGTACCCGTCACGTCAGGCGTGAAGGTAGCAAACGCGGAAGGGGCGCTGGTTGACCTTGCACCTGGAATAACTGTAGTTGATGCCGCCGGGCAGACCGTCATCTTCGAGGGCGGTGAGATCTCGATGGCGCAAATCGTTGTGACGTTCACGCTGCGTTCGGACGTGAGATGGGCCGACGGAACACCCGTTACAGCAGACGACTCACGGTACTCGTTCGAGCTGGCCGGTCAGCTTGACAGCCCAGTACGCCAGTGGACGCTCGATCGATCTCTGAGCTACGAAGTGATCGACGCACGCACTGTGGTCTGGACAGGCGTACCGGGGCATCAGGACACATTCTACTTCCTGAACTTCTGGACCCCCCTGCCTCGACACATCTGGGGCGCTACGAGCATTGAACAGTTGTCTAGCACGGAGGTAGCCCACAAGAGACCGCTGGGCTGGGGTCCGTTCGCTGTCGACGAATGGGTTGACGGCGAATATGTCAGTCTTGTCCGCAACCCCTATTACTTCCGTGCATCGGAAGGCCTTCCCTACCTTGATCGCATCACCTTTCGTTTCGTCGCCGACTTTCAGCAGGCGCTTGATGACCTGCTCTCCGGTGAGTGCGATGTGGTGGGTCGGGATCTCATCGAACGGAGGGTATTCGAGAACGGTGACCTCGCGCCACTCCTGGAGGCTGCTGACACCGGCCGGATCAACCTCGTCCAATCATCCAGCAGCGAGTGGGAACATCTGGACTTCGGCATCACACCGGCCGATTCGGTACACCGCCCCGATTTCTTCGGTGATGTTCGCGTGCGCCGCGCCATCGCTATGTGCATCCATCGAGAGCGCATCGCTGGAGAGGCGTTCCCTTACGGCGCGGCGGAACTGGCAACCAGCTATGTGGCCGCCGACCATCCCCTATACGCGCGGGACCACCTTCACTATTGGGACTATAACCCTTCGGAGGCGTTAAACACGCTCGATCAAGTCGGGTGGCGTGATCAGAATGGGGATGGCATCCGTGAGGCGTACGGTGTGCCGGGGATTGCTGACGGCACACCGTTCACAGTGACTCTGCTCACCACCGCCAACAGCCTGGCCCACGAGCGCACCGCCCGAATTCTGGCGGAGAATCTCGCATCCTGCGGCATCGGTCTATCCGTACAGTACATGTCCGATGACGAGTTCTTCGCTGATGGCCCCATCGGCCCCATTTTCGGACGTCAGTTCGACCTGGCACTGTTCTCGTGGATGAACGATTTCGATGCGCACTGCGGCCTCTATCTCTCCAGCCAGATTCCTGACACTG
>JAAZAN010000228.1 GCA_012514315.1 Chloroflexota bacterium | reverse complement strand
GATCGAGAAGGTCTCCGTCCAGGAGTCATAGCCCCGAAGGCCAGTTGGGCCCTTGGGGAACATCGCCACGTCATGTCTGAACTTGTCGCCAACGGAGCTGAACACGGGCTTGACGAACGATGTATTGCTGCTATGCATGGCCATGTTCCCACCGGCAAATTGCAGGCCCTCGGTCTCTTCGCGCAGTGGCGCGCAGTGGTGCTTGGCGCGCAGATCGACCACCCACTTGATGGACTCTCTGGTCTTGGGGTCTACGTTTAGAAGGTATTGCTTACCCTCGTCGCCCATCAGCTCCCCCCCCCAGCTGCGGGCGAGCAGCGCACAGTCATAGAAGCCCTCCGGGATCAAGTCGGTGCCGTAGGTCTTTGTGGAAGGATCTGTGCACTTGACAGCGATCTCGACAAAGTCCTCCAAGCTCCAGTCATCCGTGGGCACGCTGAAGCCCTTGTCCTCAAGCATGTCCACATTGAAGAAGACCAGGCCCAGATTGCCCGCCTCAACAATGTAAGGCAGGCCGTAGAGTTTGCCCTCGAAACTGCTATTGGTAATGGTGCACTGCAGAAAGTCCGAGAGATCATAGTTGCTGGCAGCGACCAGATCGTCGATTGGCATAAAGGCGCCCTTGTAGATCGGGTATTGGATCCACTTGACGCCACTATATGAAACGTCCCACAGCGTGTTCGTCGCGAGCATTGCTAGCTGCTTCTTGGGCATCTCAGCGTACAGGACCTCATCGATCACCAAGTCTACTTCTGGGTGTTTCTCAGCCCACTGCTTGCCATAGACACGTTCCCAGTCCATCCGCGGGTCAGCGTAGGTCGCGTAAGTGAGGGTAACCTTTGCTGCCTCAGCGGGGGCTGCTGCCGTGGCGATGGGCACCGCCGTTGCAGCGCTAGCCGGCGCCTTGGTGGCCTCCGGCTTGCTCTCGATCGGCGCTGCTGGCGCCCCTGCGGGAGCACATGCCTGCACGAGGGGTACAGACACTGCCAGGCCAGCAAGCGACTTCAGAACCATGCGTCGCGTGAGCTTGTACATATTGACCACTCCTCCCATGATGTGCATATTCCAGACCAATCAGCTCCATTGTAGCTGAGCGCTACCGACGCCTTGGATGTTGGGCAGAACATAACCCGGGGCTCAATCACACGTTCCCGCACGCATGAGAGCCACTGTGACACTGCAGGTGTCTACTAATGGTAGGCCGGTGTGCCTAAGGAGGTTGTCTGGCGGTGGGCGGGTAGCGCGTTAGGCCATCCCCACAGGCATCTCCCACTGCAATAGGTGGCGATCGACTGCTAGCTGTAGAGACGCTCATGGTCCTGTTCCTCCTTTCGCTGCGTCAGTTCGACTGAGCCTGTCCACGCGGACACTTATGCGCCTACGAGCCCAGAGATGGGGCATCGCGCACCCTCGCGAACAGTCATGAGACCCCCGGTCGCATGGTCTGCTAGCCTTTGAGACCGGTCAGGACTACGCCCTCGACGAAGTACCTCTGAGCCGCAAAGAACAAGACGAGGCAGGGCACCGTTGCCATGACTGATGCCGCCATCAGGATGTTCTCCATTGGCACTCCCCCTATCTCAGGTACGGTCTTGAAGAAGTTCATGCCTATAGCCAGAGTAAATGTCTTGGGGGAGTGCAGGAAAATGACGGCGTTATCGAAATCATTCCAGTTGTTCATGAAGCAGATAATCGTGACGGTCGCAAGCGCTGGCGTACTCAGTGGTACAATGACGCTCCGAAAGACGCGCGTGAAGCTGGCACCGTCAATCATGGCGGCCTCATCCAACTCGCGCGGCAGGGACATGATGAACTGGCGCAGGAGGAATATGTAGAACGCGCCTCCCCCAAACCAATTGGGGACCCACAGCGGCCTGAGCGTGTTCACCCAACCCAGTTTGTGAAACAGCACGTATTGAGGGATCATGATTACTTGCTGTGGTAGCATCATAGTCCCCAGCGTAACTAGGAAAACGAGGTCACGACCCCTGTACTCAAAGCGTGCAAAGGAGTACGCAACGATGGAAGCGGTCAATACGCTCCCTAACGTGGCCCAGACCACCACCGTGATGGTATTCTGCATCCATGTCCAGAAGGGTGCGCGCTCGAATACGTAGGGATAGTTTTGCCATTGAGGCACCTCAGGAAAGAGGCTGGGCGGGAAGTTGGTGAGTTCCCAGGTAGCCTTTAGTGAGCTGGAAAGCGTCCAGAAGAAAGGAAACATGAATACGAAGGCAAGAAGTAGAAGTAGCACATATAGAGGTAATCCACTGGCGGAACGATGGTCGGACAATGCGGCATGTGAGCGTTGTATGCGTGGAAGTCGACTTTTCACCGTTGCCATCAAGTACTCTCTCCTGCGTAGTAGACCCAGGCCTTGGAAGTACTCACCTGAACATAAGTAAAAGCAAGCAACAAAACTACAAAAATCCAAGAAAGAGCACAACCATACCCCATCCGAAAATACTCGAAAGCTTGACGATATATGTGTAAAGCGTAGAACCAGGTAGCGTACGATGGGCCCCCAAGGGTGGCCACAAAGGCTAAAGAGAATACCTTTAGTGCGCCTATTACTCCCAGGACCAGGTTGAACAAAAGTGTTGGAGAGATCATGGGAAGCGTAACATTCCAGAACTTGGACCAAGTCCCAGCTCCATCGAGCTCTGCGGCTTCGTAGAGAGCGCGCGGAACCCCCTGGAGACCAGCCAAGAATATGATCATCCGCGTACCCCCAAGGCTGCCCCAGAGACTAATAATGATGAGGGCTGGCATGGCCCACTCCTTGACTGTCAGCCAGCCGGGCCCGACGATACCGAACCACTCTAGCATAGCATTCACTGGACCAAGGTTTGGGTGGAACAACCACTTCCAGAGGATGGCCAAAGCGACAGTCGGCGTGAGACTGGGAAGGAAGAAGAGCGTACGGAAGCCGCCAGTACCTCGGATGCCCTGGTTTAGCAGAATCGCGAGGAATAGGGATCCCGCCACGCCGAGGGGAACAGTAACGAATGCATACCGCAGAGTGCGTTCCAGTGACGGCCAAAACAGCTTGTCGCCAGCAAAGGCCTGAGCATAGTTTTCCAGTCCGACCCATCTTGGAGCTGATATTACATCGTACGATGTCATGCTAAAGTAGATAGAAGCCAATATCGGCCCTACTATAAAGATGGATAAGCCGAAAAGCCATGGAGACAAGTATATGTATCCCCAAAATGCGCGCTTTGCTTGCAGTCGTGTGGTGCTGCCTGAAAGTCGTAACAGCCACGAACTCCGCTCCTTCATAGCAGTTATCGCAGATGGGTTCCTCATGATCCTCCTATGGTTGCATCTCCAAAGTCGGCCTCTACGAGTTCGGTTCAGTCACGCGTCGTTAGGGAGTTCCCTCAAATGTCAGCATCTGCGCCGCCCACACCAGTCTCGAGTCGGTAATGCCTCTTCTTCTCGCCCCTGCGGTGCAAAACAGCCTTGAGCATCTCACCTTGGAAATCGCGCATGCGCATGCTACAATCTAGGCTGTGTGGTACCGGTCTCATCATAGCATGCGACGTACTGACGCGGGAAGGCCTTAGGGGTCGCATGGCTGCCTGTATTTGTCAGATCCCTCTGCAGGCATGCTCTCATTGGAGTGCCTCGCTTGTCAAATCCGTCCTTACGCCTCAGGAGAGTCACATGCGCGACATGTCAGCCTTCGTACGACACGTCAAGGACGCCCTGGTCAACCTGTATGACCCGGTCCATCTGCAGGTGCACCCCCTGATCGATGCCCTGGCGCTCAGGCGCCTGCCTGGTGAGACGGGCGGAGAGACGCTACGCAAGCTGCTCTGGGAGGCCATCGACGCGCTCAAGCCTGCCCCCTCCGTGCCGCCCCACCGCCCCGAGTGGCTCAGCTACCGGCTGCTCTGGCTCCACTACATCCAG
>JAAZAN010000227.1 GCA_012514315.1 Chloroflexota bacterium | reverse complement strand
TCCTGCTGTCTCCGTTCTCCGACACTGTCCATCCGCTCGGCATAGCGGTCGATGAGTTCCTGCAACTTGTCACGGCCATTGTAGAAGGCATCTTCGGAAATCAGCTTTTCCTTCTCGAAATCGCGCAGGTCATCCAGCGCCTCGCGACGGAGATTGCGCAATGCGACCTTGCCCTCTTCGACACGCTGACGTACAAGTTTCGCGAGATCACGCCGACGCTCTTCAGTTAGCCGGGGAATAGGTAGACGAATGATGCGTCCATCATTGGAAGGAGTGAGACCAAGCTCTGATTTCAGAATGCCGCGTTCAATATCCGCGAGCGAACTAGGATCGTAGGGACGAACAGTCAGCAGTTGTGGCTCAGGGGCTGATATGACAGCCAACTGGTTAAGCGGTGTCATGTTGCCGTAGTATTCCACCACGACCCGCTCCAACAACGCCGGTGAAGCGCGTCCTGTACGAATAGTGCGTAAATCATCTTCCAGGACTTCCAGCGCCTTACGCATGCGCGATTCCGTCTCGTTGAGCAAGTCGGTAATCATGCTACTCCCTCATCCCCACCATCACTACCATTACGCAGAGACGAGCGTACCAATCTCTTCGCCTTGTACCGCTCGCTCCAGGCTATGCGGCTGCCACAGATTGACCACCATAATCGGGAGGTCATTGTCCATACATAGCGAGATCGCTGTAGCATCCATCACTCCCACACGCAACTCGAGAGCCTGCATGTAGGTCATATGGTCAAACCGTTTGGCATCCGGATGCTGCTGAGGGTCCTCGGTATACACCCCATCCACCTTCGTTGCCTTGATCAAGAGGTCGGCGTTTACCTCCATCGCTCGTAAGGCTGCAGCGGTGTCTGTCGTGAAGTACGGGTTGCCAGTGCCCCCACCGATGATCACAACGCGTCCTTTCTCCAGATGGCGAATTGCCCGCAGACGTATGTAGGGTTCGGCTACTGCACGCATTTCGATCGCCGTCTGGACACGCGTCGTAATACCCATACGTTCCAGTGCATCCGCCAGAGCCAGGGCGTTCAGTATCGTGGCCAGCATTCCCATGTGATCCGCAGTAGCACGCTCCATTCCATGCGCCATGCCATCCCGACCGCGCCAGACGTTGCCCGCGCCCAAGACAATGGCGACTTCCACATCCAGGTTACGCACGGCCAGGACCTTAGCAGCGACTTCCTCGGCCATATGAGGGCTGATGCCAAATCCGCCCGATCCAGCCAATGCTTCACCACCAAGTTTCAGCAGAACCCGTCTGTATTTCGCCACAGTCTACACCCCATACAATTGGCTGTCAGCGCATCATCAGGCTCAACGTCCATCAAGACGCAGCCTACAGATCCTCACCCCGTTCGTACCGGATGAAACGCCGCAGGATGACGTTCTCGCCCAGTTTCGCAGCAACATCGCTAACCAGATCTTGAATCGTTTTGGCATCATCCTTGACAAACGGCTGCTCCATCAAGCATACCTGCTTGTAGAACTTCTCCACCTTGCCTTCCACGATTCGATCGACGATATTCGCCGGTTTGCCCTCTTCCAACGCCTCTACTCGATAAGCACTTCTCTCCGCTTCGAGCACATCCGCAGGAACCTGCTCACGGTCTACGTATTTTGGAGCAGCAAACGCAATATGCAGTGTGAGATCATGCGCCAGAGACTTGAAGTCATCCGTGCGCGCGACAAAGTCCGTCTCACAGTTGAGCTCAAGCAAGACCCCTACCCGGCTACCCGGGTGGACGTACGCCTCAATCAGCCCTTCAGAAGCCACACGCTCCGACCGTTCGGCAACGGCAGCCAGGCCTTTCTCCCGGAGGAGCTGAGTGGCGGCCCCGAAATCGCCCCCGCAATCCTCCAAAGTCTTTCGACAATCCAACACGCCGGCCCCCGTGGCTTGGCGAAGATCCTTAATCATCTGAGTCGTGATTTCCACGTCTAGTAACTCCTGCGCTTTCGGCGATGATTCCCATCGCCACCGATAGGTGATTTCCTTAATTCTCCTCGTCGTCAGACGCGTCGTCAGACGCGTCGGCTGCCTCATCCTCGTCCGCGTCCTCCAAGCCTTCGTCATCCTCACTGTCTTCGAGATCCTCGCCGCCATCCTCGAAGCTGAGCTTCCTCAGGCGCGCCAGGGTCGCCGCGCTCAGGTACTTCTCGTCCTCAACGCCAAACTCGGCGGCTTCAGCTTGCTCCTCTTCGTACTCCGCGGTTGCCTTTCGCAAAGACATCCCATCCAGGGCCGCGTCCGCCATCTTCATCGTGATCAACTTGATCGCGCGGATCGCGTCATCGTTCGCCGGGATGATATAATCAATCGGATCGGGATCACAATTGGTGTCCACCACAGCGATCACCGGAATGCTGAGCTTGTTGGCCTCCGCGACAGCCGTCGCCTCACGGTGAATATCCACGACGAACATCAGATCCGGCAGATCACGCATCTCCTTGATGCCGCCCAGCCGATCGTTCAGTTTCTCGATCTGCCGCTCAAGCACCAGGCCTTCCTTCTTGGTGAGCCGCTCAAAGTCACCGCGGTCACGTCGGGCTTCCAGGTTCAGCAGGTAGTCGATACGCTGACGAATGGTTCGCCAGTTGGTCAATGTCCCCCCCAACCAACGGCGGTTGACGTACGGCATTCCACAGCGTTGAGCCTCCAGAGCGATCGTATCCTGAGCCTGCCGCTTCGTGCCCACAAACAACACGGCGCCCCCATCGGCAACCGTATCTCGGATCAAGTCCGTTGTCTGCCCCATCGCAGCGACCGTCTGTTGAAGGTCGATGATATGTACCCCATTTCGCTCGGTGAAGATATAGGGTTTCATCTTCGGATTCCAGCGATGGGTACGATGTCCAAAGTGCACCCCTGTCTCGAGGAGTGCTTTCATAGAGACAACAGCCATTGAGGACCTCCTTATACCGTTTAGACCTCCGCCCTGACCCACTCAATCACCTAGCAGGCTGTCCGCCAGGCACGGTTCTACCGGTCATATGGGCGTGTGTATTGGGTGTAACCCCAGGTATTATTCTATCACAAACTCATATTTGGGCAAGTCTCGAGAACCTGGCCTCCAGTCTACCACATCGCGGCGGAATCGTGAGCAGTTGCAGAACCTGGCTAGGCTTCATCCGAGGGCTCAAAGCGGTATCCACGGCGTCGCAATGTCAGGAGATGAGTAGGCGACTTTGGATCGTCCTCGATGGCTTTGCGCAACCAATGGATATGCACATCGAGTGTACGCGTGTCACCCAGATACTCGGTGTCCCAAACCTGTTTCATCAGATATGCGCGTGTCAGAACCTCCCCGGGATGCCGCATGAATATCTCGAGAAGACGCGCTTGCTTGGGCGTCAGATGAGTCTCACGCGCTGAGTAGATCACCGACTGTTGTTTCACACTGAAGACGATATCTCCCATCCTGAGTACTTCATCATCAGGATCAGGAATCAGACGGTCAATGCGACTGACCAGTTTCCTTTCGGTAAATGGATAGCGCAGGTGACCCCGGGCCCCAACAGCACGATCGATCTGATCGTCCTGTGTGATCAGCATGAGGACCGGAACATCACTCCCCTGCCGAAGCGCTGAACAGAACCGGGCAGGATCAAACCGAACGGAGGGCTTATCCAGAACCACCGCATCCGGTCCCATCTGGTTGACACACGTCAGGGCATCTCTACGCGTGTGAGCCGTCACCACACCCAAGCCCCTCTCCTCAAGCATAGGGACGAAGTGCTCCGCTGCTGATCGTCTACCCCCTACCAGCAGAATGGTTTTTCGGTTAGTCACGCCGTATGTACCCCCGTCCCTATCGATCCCCCTCCCGCAAATCAATACAGGGCCATTATACTGTAGGCCCCGCCCCTCAGCAAATGCCGCACTGCGCGATCAGGGCTGCGATGCGCCGCCCCACTCCATTCACACCATCATTGCCCGAGGCACTTCAAGACCTGCAGGCGTGACAGTCAACCGATTCACAGGATGTGACACATCACAGTGGCGACGCATATCAACAGTCACCTCCGGTTCACTCCGCCCGTCCGAGTATCCAGCGGTGATCTGAGCGGCAAGCAAGATCGAGCTTTCGTCGGCAACGCCCAATAGCAGAGCCGAAGGCCCTGGATGCTCCGGAGTTCTGAGCCATACACCTTCCACATCACAGCACCCATCGATGAAGTCGTTCTCCCGCTCGTGTCGTCCAACCACCACCTTCACACCGGACGGCAGTCGCAGGTGACGGCCCACCGCCAGAAGCTGGACATGGGTCCGGGTCAGAAATTCACGCCCTTCGTGCGTCAGCATGTCCCGAAGCCTGCGGGCGTACGTCTGATCGATGAGATAGCAGCAACCACCGGAAGGCTGCGCATACTCCTCAATGCCCAACTCCTCCGCCAGTGCGATCTGTGCTTTTCGGCCTCGCCCGCTGATCCCATAGAGCCTTTCCCGATCAACCCAACTGCTTCGCTCTGGAATTGTCGGCGCAAGTAGCTTTGCCGATAGCGGACGAAGCAGGAGCCCCTCCAGTCCACTCTCCCGCTCGACAGTCCTCAGCGTCGGACGCATCTGACTCTTCGGGCGCTGCCCGATTACTTCGCCAGTGAATACGAAGTCGTATCCGTGTTCAATCATCCAACGCCTGGCCGTCCGAAGCAAGAAGATCCGGCAGTCGGCACAGGGATTCATGCCCGATCCATATCCGAACATCGGGTCAAGCACGATGGGAACATAGGCGTCGAAGACGTCGATAATCTCCAGATCCAGCCCAAGCTGCGCCGCCGCCCGCTCAGCGTCGGACAATTCCTGCGGCAGACGGCCAGCGATCCGATTCCGCTCGACGTAGGAGAACCCAGTTCGTATATGGAGCGCCTGGACGTGAATGCCTTGGTCCTGCATCAACCGGGTGGCCAACATGCTGTCCAGGCCTCCAGAGAAGAGGCTCACCGCCCTGACAGAGCGTCTGTGATGCATATCCACTAGATCGCGGCCTGGTCGGACCGATGGGCGACAATCCAGATACTAGCCACCAGCCGACTCATAGAACCCTAGCTTACTCGGAGCATCTGAATCCCACAGTGGACTGATCGACTCACCGTGATAGATGCCACGGATGGCGTAGGCCAACATCGGTGCGACACTGACAATTCGCAGCTTGGAATGCCGTTTGGATGGGGGAACAAGAATCGTGTCGGTCACGACCAGCTCACTAATCCAATCCTCATCTAGCCACTCGAGTGCAGGGGGCAGCAATACAGGGTGAGTCACCGCGATGTGCACCTCTCGTCGGGCGCCATGGTCGAACAGGATCGGCAGCTGATTGAGCACACTGCCACTGGCGATGATATCGTCGATCAGGATCGGGATCTTGTCCTCGATATCGCCCACCACGTGCGTGGCGGTTGCCCGACGAAAGCTCTCACGTCGTTTGTGCATCAGGACCAGTGGAACACCCAGTGCCTGGGCGTACTTGCTGGCCAAACGCGCCCGTCCTACATCCGGTGAGACAACGACCGCGTCCTTCAAATAGGGCTTATCGTGGAAATAGTGGGAGATAATGGGAAATGCCTGCAGTCTATCAGCCGGCACGGTGAAGAACCCTTGGATAGCTTCGGCGTGGATGTCAACGTATATGACGCGATCGACGCCAACCTCTTCGAGCATAGAAGCCACAACACGGGCGCTGATTGCCTCCCGTCCTCTAGCCATCCGCTCCTGCCGGGCATACGGGAAATACGGCATTAGCGCTGTGATACTGCGCGCCGATGCTCGTCGAAATGCATCGATCATCAACAGCAACTCGACGAGATGCTCGTTGACAGGGGCCGAACAAGGCTGGATGACGAAAACCTCTTTGTTACGAACGACCTCATCAAGCTGGATGTGGATCTCAGAATCGGGCAGCCTGGTTATCGTCACGGCCGACAGAGGAAAACCTAATCGATGCGCAACAGACTGTGCAAGGGGACGATTCGCAGTTCCAGAGAACACTCGGATAGACTCTTCCGAGGCATCGTGGGGCGCAATGTAGTCCAGATCCAGTATCTGAGCCTCAATCGCGTTGATCGCGGCGGACAACATGTCGCTCTCGGACTCGTATACCCGGATCTCGGGCAACACCCGACAGGCATCACTATGGCTGGCGACGGCTTCGTGCACCCGCTCGAGTGGCAGACATTGACTCTGAGTTCGCTCAAGAATATCGTGAACCATCCACTCAAACTCGTTCACGTTGTGATGGCACATCACGGCATCTTGACTTGGCTGACCACCATCAGGTTCGTAGAAGAACCCCCAGTTCTGCCAGTTGCCCTCACGCCACCGACACTGCAAGATCCGATACCGCAGCCTCATCTCCTATTCATCCTCACTTAGTCCTCAAGATATCCATCGTTGATCGCATTATAGACCCGTCTAGGAGCTCTCGCAAACGTCCGAGCTCGACGAAACCAACGTCATCCCGTTGGGATCCAATGTCAGTGGAAGCACTTCACCCACCGGCGGCAGCTCGGAATCTGCGGGGAACGTGAAGGTCAGCTCGACGTCACTGACATGGCGCATGCGCACCCGGTAGTACTCACCACGAAAGGAGCGTTCCAGAACCGTTCCCTCAACTGCGTTGACGGCTCCACACCCAATACGGGCGGCTTCTGGCCGGATCAGCAGGCTGACTTCACCTTCGGAGAGCAACTCCAGCGCAGCATCGGGTCTCAGTACGAGCGTGCCGACCGATGTCTCGACACGTTGGCCTTCCAGCAAGTGTGCATCAAGCACGTTCGTCAGTCCAAGGAAATGGGCGACCCAGTTGGAGGCAGGATGTCGATAGACTGCTTCAGGACGACCACTCTGCACGATACATCCAGCATTCATGAGCACCAGACGATCAGCTATCGCGAAGGCCTCCTCCTGATCGTGAGTCACCGTGATCGCCGTCACACCTGCCCTCTGCAGGATCCCGGGCAGCTCATCGAGCAGCCTCTCACGCATCGCGCGATCCAATGCACCGAGAGGCTCATCCAGCATCAGCAACGCTGGTTCAGGCGCCAGACTTCGGGCAAGCGCAACTCGCTGCCGCTCACCGCCCGACAACTGAGCAACATCCCGCTTCTCAAACCCGGCCAGACCGACCAACTCGAGCACATCATCCACTCTGGCCCTCAGCGCCGCGCCAGAGAGACCGTGCATTCGCAGGCCGAACGCAACGTTGCCGAAGACATCCTGGTGCGGGAAGAGCGCGTACTCCTGGAACATCAGGCCCAGCCCACGCAGATGGGTTGGCACATCGGTGACATCCCGCCCGGCAAGAACAAGGCGACCGTGTTCAGGTCTCTCCAAGCCGGCGATCAAGCGCAGGAGCGTTGTCTTGCCACATCCGGATGGGCCCAGCAAGCACATTATCTCCCCGCGTTCGACAGCGAAGGTGATGTCGTCCAGTCGCCATCCATCAGGGTAAGACTTCGTCAGGTGTTGGATTTCCAAAAGCGGCATGATTCCATCAGGCACCGGGTGGGATGATTTCGCGATATCGCGGCTCAGAACTCAAGCGTCTCTCCTACACGGAAACGCTCGATGAACAGGAAACCGACTATGCAGACCAACATCAACAAGGTCGACATAGCCAGTGCCTGACCGTAATTGGCCGCACCTGGGCGACCCAGAAAACGGTAGATAGCGATGGGCAGGGTGGGACGTTCCGGGCGCGCAATCAAGCTGGTCGCACCAAACTCACCCATAGACACCGTGAAGGCAAATACAGCGCCGACCAGGGCAGCTCTCGACACGATCGGCCAATCAACGTGCCGCCAGACGCGCCAGGGTGAAGCGCCGAGAACGGCGGCGGTCTCGCGGAGATGTGGATGGACAGCTCGCAGTCCGGGTAGCACGCTGCGAACGACAAACGGCAAAGCTACCAACGTATGGGCCAACACAACGAGCACAGGCGACGAACGCAGATCAAGCGGAGGACGCCCCAACGCGACAATATACCCAAGGCCCAATGTCACCGCCGACGTGCCAAGTGGAAGCATCAGGATGGGGTCAAGCCAGGTCGTCCAGCGCGCCGAATAACCGGTGCGACCGGCCAGTGTCACCGCGGCCATCAAGCCCAGTAGAACTGAGAGTACCACCGTGGCCCACGCAAACAGGACAGAGTTCCATACGGCGGCAATGGGTGGAACATAGAACACAGAACCCCGAGGATTGGAGAACAGCCGGAAGTAGGCAGACAGGGACATCGTACCGCCCAGAGTAACAGATCGCTCAATGAGCGCGAGCAAAGGCAGCAAGATAACAAACGTCGGACTGACCAGCATCAGCACAAGTAGCCTGTCCTGCCAACGGCGTACAGGACGCTGTGTTGCCTGACGCGACCGCAACTCCAGCTTGCGCGTCAACCGACGCTGCAGCTGAGTATAGACCAGCATCAATCCCAGAGTCACAGCCATCTGCACCAGAGACAGTGCGGCCGCAACGGGAAGATTGAGATACTGAATCGTCTGTCGGTATATCTCCACCTCGAGAGTCGAAAAGCGGGGACCACCCAGGATAAGCACAACGCCGAAACTTGTGAAGCAGAATGTGAAGACCAGTAGCGTTGCCGCGCCGATCGCCGGAAGAAGTAGCGGTAACGTCACTTCCCGAAAGGCCCGCCAACGTCCCGCCCCCAGAACACGAGCTGCCTCTTCCAGACGCGGATCCAAATTAGCCCAGAACGTTCCCACGATCCGCAAAACGAGTGTGTAGTTGTAGAAGATGTGAGCCGCGATGATGCCAGCCAGTGTGTACCGCAGGTCGAGGAGCGGCTCAGATCGACTTAGCAGGCGCATCAGCGTCAAATTGAGGCGCCCCTGTGGGCCCAACAGCGCAGTGAAGGCCAGAGCCACAACGATCGTCGGTAGGACGAAAGGAACAGTGCTCAGCGCCTGCACGAGGGATTTGCCAGGAAAGTCATAGCGCGCTATGGCATAGGCGCCGGGCAACGCAGCTAGTAGAGTCACCACCGTCGAGAGCGCAGCCTGCCCAAGCGTGAATCCAATGATTCTGACGAAACGCGACTCGCGCACAAGCTGGTCGAGCGCCGAGAGGCTGAGTTTCCCGTCGGGAGCCAGAGACAGGGACAAAATGGAGCCCAATGGGTAGAAGAAGAAGAGGAGCAAGAAGGCCAAAGGAATGAACAACGGGAGCAGACCGACAAGCTGCCACCGCTGTGACCTGCTCCCCTGCTTCCGTGGCGGCACTATTGTGTAGTCACTCAAGTCTTCTGTCACCCTCATCGATGGACTGATCGGCGTTGCCCGCGTGAAGATAGGCTTCACTGCAGCGCGACTGCGGTCCAGTCACTCAACCAGGTCTCGCGGTTCGCCTCAATGGCCACGTAGTCGATCGACACAGGTCGCTCAGCGATGGTTGCGAAGTCAACGAAGACCTGCGGCAGTTGAGCGTTCTGATTGGCCGGGAACATGAACATGTGCAGCGGAATATCCTCCTGGAAGGCGGTGTCAAGCATGGCATCGATCCAGGCCTCGGCCAGATCCCGGTTCTCGGTTCCCCGGAGGATGCCGACGAACTCTACCTGTCGGAAGCAGGTGTCGTCAGCAATGAGCGCCGCTGTCGGAGCCTCATCTAGTTCCTCCTCGGCGAACAGCACCTCTACAGGAGGGCTGCTGGCGTAGCTCACAACGATAGGTCGATCCCCCTCACCACCAGACCCGTAGGTGAACTGGCCCCAGTAGGCATCTTCCCACCCCTCGACTATCAGCACATCATTGTCCCGTAGGTCGGCCCAATAGTCAAGCCACGTATAGTCACCGGACTCTCCATAACGCCCGATCGTTGCCAGCATGAAGGCCAATCCCGGGGAAGAGGATGCAGCGTTTTCGACGACGGTCAAAGCCCGATAGTCTTCACGGACCAGGTCATCCAGAGAGGTTGGCGGCGTAAGCCCATGCTCCTCAAACCAGGCCTTGTCATAGTTGAGACAGACGTCCCCGTAGTCTACTGGCAACACGCGATGCTCGGGATCAAGCGCCAGATCGCCAGGGATCTGACTGAGCAGTGGCGATGAATACGGCTCAAAGATATCGGCGTTCAGCGCGCGGCTAAGGAGCGTGTTATCGACACCGTAGAGCACGTCAGCCATAGGATTGTCTGCGCTGAGGATGGCTTGATTGAGCACCACCCCAGCATCACCCGCCTGGAGAATCTCAACTCTGACATTGTGTTGGGCCTCGAACTGACCCAGCACCTCTTCGCCGATGTCGAAACTGTCGTGAGTCATCACGCGTAGTGTCCGAACTGCCCCCTCACCGGTTGGCATTGGCGTCTCCACAGTCGCACTGGACTGGAGTGTCGACTGCTCAGCACTGGATGTACATGCAGACAACAGGACTAGACCCAATACGAGAAGTAGACTAATCCCCCGCTTCATATCTCAACCTCCTCAAACACACATTCAATCTACACGGCGGCATCTAGCCGTGATGCCCAACAACGCAGAGCAGAAGCCCGGCCCGTAGTGAAACGCTGGCCTTCACACCAACCAACACATTGCTTACCCCACGGGTCGACCCAAACGACAACGTGTCATCTTGCAGGGGCCATTCCAGTCCAGAAGCCGTCACACCGATCGCGTCGCCTCCTACAGGCAGAAGCGACACCGTATCCGCTGCACAACCCGTCACGCAGGCCTGATCGTGAATCAAGAAGGCCTCTTGATCACCATCGACGATGCGCACGCTGACCCCTCTCAGCCTCGGTAGAGTCAGCAGGAGCACATTGGCTATGAGCTGATCCAGGCGACCACCGAGTGCCGCCAGGATCCATATCTCGGCGGCTCCAGCCCCAACGGCGTAGTCAAGCGCTAACTCCAGATCCGTCTCATCTTTGCGCGAAGGAAACGAGATGAGCCTGGCGCCAACCTGTTCGTACCGCTCTCGATCCAGCTCGGAAGATGAGTCAAAATCCCCGATGACCACATCAGGAATGAAGCCGGCCGCCAGGGCATGTCGGGCGCCGCCATCAGCTGCGACTATCAGCTCAGCACCCCGCACAAGATCCCGGATCCGCTCGGACCAGTTCAATACCCCATTGGCAAATACGATCACTTGCACCACTGACCTCCACGACAAGGAAGCCGCTCTGCTGGCCAGCAGAGCGGCTTCCTTCAACACAACCAGTCTCCCTCCGCTGGTATTACCCAGATCAGGTTCAAGGGTCAGTGCCGGTGTACGCCTCCCATGTCCTTGCTACCGGACTGTTGACGTATCCAGGGCACCCTCTCAGCCTGGCCCCCCAAGCTCCCCTGAGAATATGCTGTTATACCTGCATTATACCCCAGAACACTCCCGCGTGCAACGCCCCCCGTTGCCCCACTGTGAGGCTCAGCCCCTAGGCGTGATTGCCTCGCCAGTCTGACAGCAGCACAACGGACGGACCACGAGATCAAGGGTACACGCGTTTGAGCGTGCGTGGAAAGGCGATCGTCTCGCGCAGATGATCAATCCCGCAGATCCACGTTACCGTGCGTTCGACACCCAGCCCAAAGCCTGAGTGGGGAACAGACCCATAGCGACGCAGGTCCAGGTACCATTCGAATGCTTCTTGGGGCAGGTTCCACTCAACCAGTCTTCGCACGAGCAGCTCCGGATCGGAAATGCGTTCCGATCCGCCGACAATCTCACCGTACCCTTCTGGGGCCAGAAGGTCCACGCTCTTCGAGATCTCGGGGCGGCCGGGCCACGGTTCCATGTAGAATGCCTTGGCGCGGGAAGGATAGCCGTAGACGAAGACCGGCTTGTCGAACTGCCTGGTGAGCTCCGTCTCGTGCGGCGATCCGAAGTCGTCGCCCCACTCAATCTGTAGTTGCTCGCGCACGTTCTCATCTTCACTTCGCGCACGAATGGCGGCCAAGCGCTCCAAGGCCTCATCGTATGAGATCCGTGGGAAAGGCGGGGCCACTCGCTCGAGTTGCGATGTGTCCCTTTCCAGTATGGCCAGTTCGCTCGCACGCTCGCTCAGGCACGTGTGGACGATGTGGGATACGAACTGCTCCTCGATCTCCATCAACTGATCCAGGTCGCAGAAAGCGGCTTCCGGCTCAACCATCCAAAACTCGGTCAAGTGACGACGTGTCTTGGACTTCTCAGCACGGAAAGTGGGACCAAAGCAGTATACGCGTCCGAAGGCATAGATGTTGGCTTCATTGTAGAGCTGACCTGATTGAGCCAGATAGGCCGGCTCTCCGAAGTAATCGGTCTCAAACAGAGTCGTGGTTCCTTCGCAGGCGGCTGGTGTCAAGATCGGCGTGTCCATATTGATGAAGCCATGCCCATCCAGCCAGTCACGAATCGCCCGCATGACAGTGGCTCTAACCTGCAGGATCGCCCACTGCCGTTGAGATCGCAACCACAGGTGCCGATTGTCCATCAGGAAATCGATGCCGTGCTCCTTAGGCTGAATCGGATACTCCTCAGAGATCTGCACCACTCGCACGTCGCTGACGCCCAATTCATACCCGCCGGGTACACCTGGAGCACGCTCATCCTGCCGCACAACGCCAGTGATCACCACTGAAGACTCCTGTGTGAGAGCCTGGACTGACTCAAACACACGCGGTTCAACCTCCTTCTTGAAGACGACGCACTGGACGAAACCGGTACCATCCCGGACTTGCAGGAACTGCAGCCTTCCTTTGTCAGTTCGACTGTAGACCCAACCCTGAAGCAGCACTTCCTGACCAACGAACTGTGGAATATCACGAATCTGGACTGCGTTCGCCATTGCGAATCCTCCCTCTGAGGCACTGTGTGGCTATTCTATAGCAGGAAGGGCCTGAAGCAAAGCCAACCCCAATCGCAGAGCGTTCGGAATGGCGGCGCTGAATTGCCAGCCCATTCAGGCCGATTCGGAGGAACCGGTGAGAGGACGCAAACGCTTGGCCACGATAGACGGCATAAGAGGCGCCAGCAACTGCAGGTCGGACGGAGTCAGCACGCGCAGCAGGATCAGCGCACCGAGATAGACAGCCCAACTCACTACTAATGCCAGGATGACACCGTGACTCGATAGCGCCAATGCGGCCAGGCCCGCCAACAGGCCCGCCAGGCAGGGACGTCCCAGCGTGGCACTCCATCTCAGAGATCCCAGGCGTTTGTTTATGTCGATGGCAAACACCACGAGCAGCAAGAACTCTCCCACCACCATGATCCAGGCGGAGGCGACATAGCTGAACGCCCCGACAAACAAGGCGTTCGCGGCGATAGTGAACAGCACACGGGCAGCCGACGCCAAGAGGACATAACGCTGCCGCCGCAGGGCGATCAGGACATAGTTCGTGAGGCTGTTGATCCATCCGAAGACTATGGACCAGATGAGCAATCGCAGGATTGTCGCGCCGTACGGCAGGAACTCCTGACCACTCAGCAGCCCAACGAGTGGTGTGGCCAGCAGTGTAATAGTCAACGCCAGCGGCAGTGTCAACACGGTCAAGAGCTTGATTGAGAGGCGATACGATCGAGTCAGTCCGGAGACATCCTGATCCGCCTGGCGCGACATGATCGGAAACACAGCGAATGTGAAAAAGGATGGGACGATATTGAGTGCATCGACCCACTTGCGCGCCGCATCATACCACCCCACCACCGCATCACCCTGGAAGCCCTGCAGGAGGAATATGTTGATGCCCGGAAAGAGCGCCTGCAGCAGAAGAGAAGCCATCAACGGCCAGCTCTCCGACAGCATGAGACGGTCCAGTGAGCCAAGGAGAGCCCAAGGGCGTCCCGTTTCTCCGTCCTCGGCAGGCAGCATCGGCCATATCAGGCGTCGCGTGAGCACTGCCAGAATCGCCAGGGTCACCAGATTGGTGAGAATGGAAGCGCCAGCCAGGCCTACGATGCCCGTGCCACCCACTAGAACCAGAACGCCCAACGCAACCCGGATGATCGTCGTAATGGTCTGGATTGCAGCAGGATACTCGTGTTTCTCGCAAGAGCGGAAAAGCGCTGCCAGCCCGTTGGCCACACTACTGGGCAGCAGACCCACATAGAGGAGTACGACCGCCCAGATTGTCTCGGGAGGCAACGGATGCGCCAGCGCCTGCCGCCCCGCCAGAAACACGCCGAGAACCGGAATCACAACGGCATAGAGCACAAGACGCAACTGGGTCGTTGCCGCAAGAATACGCCGACCGCGCCTACTATCACGGGCTACCTCACGCATCAAGTACATATCGAGGCCGAAATTGGCCACGATGTCGAACCACACGTAGATGTTGATCGCGGTTGCGTAACGCCCGTTGCCCACCGGGCCAAGAATGCGGGCAGCCAGAGCAGCGAACGCCATTTCGATCGAGCGGGTGAACAGGTTGATGACAATCGGAGCAATCGAGTTCTTGGCCACTCTCTTGATGTTGCTTGCGTCGTCATCCTCCCTGTAGAAGAACCGCCACAAGTAGATACCCACCAGGAACAGCATCAATATGACCGCGATGAAGGCGATGAAACCGCCAAGCTTCACACTGTCAGGGCTGTACTTGAACCGGACGATCCACGAACCAGGTTCCAGCGAGACACCACGGAAGGCGCCATCGACCCGCCAGACTTCTACCTGTTGTTCCAGCTCATCTCCACTACCCTGGGGCCGTATGAACGCCTTCCAACCCAGATCATACGAGTCGGCTATGACAAGCCAACTGGGAATCGCTGCATCGGCGTGAACGATCAGCTCGTTCGGTGCATAGTTCACAATCGACTGGGGCGCCGCATCAGCCGCTGTAGCACGGACCGCGGCAGGCACGGCATCGGCCGACTCCAGGATCACGTAGTGGCGCACATCATGGGTCCGCAAAGCGTCCGCCACATCATCAGCGACGATACCGGCAGAGCGGGGCAGCGTGAAGGCCCTGGGCATCACAGCCAGATTCTCGTACACGCGCACCGATTCATCCTGATAGACTTGCCGGTACTTGGCCGGGTTTGGAATCTCCACCTCTGTGATAATGTACTTCACGTTGAGCAGATCGGTCAGCGGACTATCCAGGCTCGCCCAGTTGCGGAACGAAGCGATCCGATTGTACTGCTGTTCGTCCTGCGTCTCGATCAGATCCATGTATCGAGCATACTCCGCCGAGAACAAGGAGTCGTATCCCGCGACACACTGCAGATCGTACAGCATGCCCACGTTGGCATTCATTGTCTTGGTCGTACCCGGCGGCGTGAACGTCGCGTAGCGCCACAGTGAAGTGTCTTGCTGCAGAAACTCCACAACAGGCGGAACATACTGAAGCAGCTGCCATTGCACAGCGGGGTTGACACCCGCTCCGAAGCTGAAGAAATCCGCCAACAACAGAACGAGCGCCAAGATGCGCCAGGCCGGCCAGCGCCAGACCAGAATGCGACATCGGCTAAGCCGGAGCACAAGCCCGGTTGACATCAGCAGAACGCCAAAGAGAGCGCACCACTTGAACTCGTATGAGTAGAAGGCGCGGTGATCAGGAAAGGCAGTGGGCGCCAGAGCCAGGGAGCGAAACAATCGGTCGACCCACAGTTCCAGCCTTCCGAAAAGGACCCGACTGACCGCCAGCCCCATCAGAGTCAGCACTCCTCCCCAGAAAGCCAGCCCAGCCAACACGCTCACATACGAGGCATCAGCATAGAGCAGGACCAACCTCAGAAGCCCTCTGGGACCCCTCGCCTTGTGTACCGATCCCGCCTCGGTGGGTCGCACCGCGGCATCACCCCGAGCCAGACTATCCATACCGTGCCCCGCCAGCACAGCTACTGAAACGGTCAGTGGAAAGATCCATCGGAACGGTGAATGTGACTGCTTCAACAGCGGCAGAGCGTAGACCAACGCGTAGATCGGCGTCCCAAAGATGCACCCGAGCGAGAAGAGCGCCAGCAATAGGAAGAAGAGAACGTGGGACCGCGGCAAGCCCGCTAGCAGAAACCTCACCCACGCACGGATATCACGACAACCCGCTGAGCACAGCGCCCGAATAGCCCCAATCACCGCGATGGCGGCCAGACAGAGCGGCAACAATCCCAGATACGCGCCGCCCTCGACGTAGTTCTTGATACCCCAGTCGATGTATTGACCGTCATCCCGGATCGGGGCAGGCACCCAGTGCCCCGAGAAGACGTCGAAGTACCCATGATGCATGGGACCACCAAAGAAGTTAGGAATCCCAAAAGTGATGATGCGCCGCCAGGGATACGCCCACCCCCTGACCTGTTCAAGAGTCGCTGCGGCCTCTCCTCCTCTGAAGCTGCCGGATACCACCTCATACAACGGGAGGAACTGCACGGAACCCAGCATCAGCCCCAGCGCCAACATAAGGATCAGCCAGGCCGCCGGACGCACCATATGCCACATACGCTCTCTGATCAGCAACCCGGCGGCGGATCTCGCGTCAGCGATCCAGACACCGAGCAGTCTCCACAGGATGAAGGCCCCGGTCACGAGCAATACGAAGTAGGTGTTCTCCGCGTGTCCAGCGAGCATCTGACAGCCCAGGCCCGCCGCACCCAGCAGCACCCACGGCAGTGTCGCGGGTCTCTGGCCCAAGGCCGGTTTCTGACGAATGACCAACTCGGCCATGGCGAGGATGTATGGAAGCCACGACGCACCGGCGATGATCATCGGGTGAACGGCAGAGACAACCATGAATCCACTGAACTGGAACGTGATGCCAGCAACCGTTCCCCCCAGGCGCTGTGAACCCAACACCCGCGCCAGCAAATACATGAATGCGCCGGCGAGCCCCAACTGCAGCCAGATGAACACACCGAACGCGCGCCACAAGGGCAGGATGAAGAAGACGACACTGAGAGGATACAGCATAGAATGCTGCCCATTGGCTAGGAACGGGTGTCCAGAGAAGATGAAGGGGTCCCACAACGGCATCTCGCCACGCTGCACGGACTCCACGAAGAAGCGTTTCCAAACGTAGTTTTCGAGGACCAGGTCGGCGACGAGATGGTTCTGCGGAGATCCAACACCCAACTGCTCCGCGGCAGCACGGTACGGTTCGAAGCTGAAGAGGACATCAACAGGTACTATCGTCCGGTTGCCGAGGGCCACAGGGGCGAACAGCAGTAGGGGCGCTAATAGCAGGAGAACGATAATGCCCAGATCGGGCAGTCGCTTGCGGATCATGCAGTCCGTCGGTCGCCAGGCTTCAGGCCATGATAGCGACGGCGCACCTCCCAGACGCGCAGGGCAGCTTCCAGCTTCACTGGCACGGTCATCTTCGACTGGCCGATGCGCCGATCTGCGAAGTAGATCGGCAGTTCCAGCACGCGGTAGCCCAGTCGTTCCGTGACATAAGCCATCTCGACCTGAAATATGTAGCCCTGTGATCGGATGCGATCGAGATCAATTCCCAGCAGGGTCTCTCGCCGCCAACACTTGAACCCAGCAGTCGCGTCCCGGACCTGACATCCAAGAATCATCCGCGTATAGATGCTGTTGGCCCACCACGACAGCAACCAGCGCCCCACGCCCCAGTCTTCGTCGGTCTTGCCCCCACGCACATATCGTGATCCCACAACCACATCGTGAGCGTCCATATGCGCCAAGAACTCGGGGATGTAGGCGGGGTCGTGCGAGAAATCACAGTCCATCTGAACGATGTAGTTGGCGCCGTGATCTAGCGCCCACCGAAATCCATCGATATAAGCACGACCGAGACCTCGGAGTCCGGTCCGATGGATCACAGAGAGCCGCCCTGGATACTGCAAGGAGAGGTCATCAGCAACTCGCCCCGTGCCATCAGGAGACTCGTCGTCGACGAACACGACATCTAGCTCGGAGATCTCAAGTCCAAACAACGCCTCGGCCATAGGCCGCACGTTGTCTGTCTCATTGTAGGTCGGGATCACGACAGTCAGTTTCACAACGCCGCCCCTGCTATCGAAGTGAAAGCCTCGGTCAACCCTCAGTTCAAGGCTTTGCTCCACTGACGTCGACAGACCAGATCCACTCTACGTCGTGCGGAGCCATCCGAACCCATTCGCCACCCAACTGGTGCAGCCGATACGTGCATGCGCTGTTCAACCACACCCAAGTACAGGGAACCGTACAGTACGGAGAGCCAGGAGACGGCGCCGCTACCCTACCGGATCCTTATAGATCGCGTAGGTGCACACCTCGTCTCCCATCGCAACACATTCGATCTCTTCAACGCGGAACTGACGGCCGCCACTGAGCCAGATCAAACCCTCCTCAAGCAGGCCGCGCCCGGCGAAACAGATGGGCTGCGTTGCCGAACGGCCCCAGCACACAGGGCAGGGTGACATGGCGTAGCTGTAGTACTCGCCGTGATCCTCCACGGTGCTCTTCTGATCGCTGACCTGACTGAAGACCTTGGCCATAGCAGGAATGCCAGCCTTGAGCTTGGCGGAGAGGGGCAGAACTTTGAACGCCAAGTCACCTGCTCCCGACAAAGCTCCCAGCCCCCTGAGACCTCGCGCGAAGGAAGCGCGCCCCGCCCGCAGTTCAAGCCCGCGACCACCACGAGGACCATACATCTCCTCAAGCGCGCCGTTCAGCGCGGAGTAATCCGCGAACTCGAACTCCTTCCGCATATTCATAGGGGGGAGGTTGTCCACGAGATGGACCAGGCCGGCCAGATTGAGGATTGCCTTGAGTCCATTCTTGCCCATTACTTCTTCCATCGCTTCCAGGTAGATACGGGCAATCATGTTGGGGTAGTAATACCCACTGGGTTCAATTCGCGGCACAGCATCCTCCTCGAGCGAGCTGGATCTAGCGAGAGTTCAGAATCGTCGCGAGGTCTTCAGAAGCACGACGCATATCCAGAAAGAGCAGCCCCAGTTTGGTCTGCTGCCTTGCCAACACAGTCAGGACAGCTTCCTCTCCAACAGCTCGCAAGACCACGTAGCCATTCTCGCCCTTCACATACACCTCATCCAGCACACCACGTCCGAGTTCGCTGGCGATGCGTTCACCGAGGGAGAGCATGGCGGCTGACATAGCCGACACTCGATCCTCCTCAACGCCTGCGGGGAGAAAGGAGGCCATCGTCAGTCCATCAACGCTCACGATGGCGGTGGCCTCAACATCGGGCGTTCCCATCTGGAGTTCCTGCAACCGTCTCACCAAGCGTTCAGTTCGCGACATTTCCGCCATCGCAACCTCCTTGCACGTTGCTGTTGAGGCCCGCTGTTCCAGATTCGAGTTTGTTTGAGGGTACCACACATAACTGACCTTGTCAAGCTTCACCGCGGGTTCGCTATTGCCGATCTCTGATCGGCGAAAAGGGCACCGACCGGGTACGAGACGAACAGCCCACGGCTGCACAGATCCCGTCCCTGACTTTCGGAGGTGCATTTCTGTCTCGTGGCACACCTGCCCCGAAACCGCCTCCCCGAGGCCCAACGTATGGCAAGACTGCCCGTGCAGCACACGGAATTGCCGCGAAACGACGTTTCCTGAGTGCCTGGACAGTCCAATGCGAGTTCTGCCCCCAGGAACAAATGCACCGCACTTCGGTGTCAGCTTGTATGTGCTTGCCGCTATGCTATAATGACGAGCAAACGGTATCTGTTGCGACGGAGGCAGAGTGCAGACAAAAGATCGACGGAAACGGACCATACTGACAATTCTCAGCCTATTGATCGTTATCAGTATGGCTCTGAGCACCGTGCTCACGTTCATTCCGCCCAAGCGCGTGACACCGACCCTGCCAGCGACGAGCACACCGTTTCCAACGCGTACACCTACGCTCATTCCGACACCATAGCACGTGCTACACCATGATGAATCGTATCGCCAAGGAGGCAGGCAATGAGCGACGCACCGCTCAAGGTTCTGTATCTTGCTGCTGAGGCAGTGCCTTTCGCAAAGGTTGGAGGCCTGGCTGATGTAGCCGGCACGCTCCCCAGTGCGATTCGGGCGCTGGGGCACGACGTGCGTCTGATGCTGCCACGCTACGGGACGATCAACAGTGACGCATTCAACCTGCAGAGCATTGGCGACCCATTTGAGGTTCCGGTTGGCCCAGGCAAGGAGCACGTTCACCTGATCGGAGGAACCGCAAAGGCGGATCTCCCCGTCTACTTGATCTGGAATGAGCAGTACTTCTCCTCCCGCGACAGGGTCTATGGGTTCGAGGATGATGCGCAACGGTTCTGTGTCTTCGGCCAGGGAGCGCTGGCCGCACTGAAGGTCCTCGACTGGAAACCGGACGTCATCCATGTCAATGACTGGCATACGGCCGTGGTGCCGACATGGTTGAAGATGGACCGGCGCAGAGACCCATTCTATCGGGACATTGCAACGCTGCTTACTATCCACAATCTAGCCTATCAGGGAATCACAGGACGACTGATTCTGACATTCGCCCAGATGGAGTCGGTAAGGCACCTGGCAGTGGAACAGCCAGGTACGGTGAACTGGTTGGCACAAGGTATTGCCCACGCGGATGTGATCAACACCGTCAGCCAGCGTTACGCACAGGAGATTCTCGAACCAGATGCAGGTATGGGGCTCGATTCCCTGCTACACGAGCGGAAGGATCGGCTGTTTGGAGTGATGAATGGGCTCGACTACGAGCAGTGGAATCCAGGCGTTGATCCCAATATTACGAGCCGTTTCGATGTCGCATCTCTCAACCGGCGTGCCGCCAACAAGGCGGCGCTACAGCAACAGGCCCGTCTACCTGTTCGACCCGACACCCCCTTGATCGGGATGGTCTCGCGACTGGACGATGTCAAAGGGATGTCACTCATGCAACCGGTGGTGAACTGGCTTGCAGAGCACGGCGCGCAGTTTGCGATTGTCGGCACCGGCAGACCGGAATACCATGCCTTGTTCGAACAGTTGCAAGCGCAGTATGCTGAAAGTGTGCACGTCTTTCTCAAATTCGATGATGTGATTGCACGCCGAATCTACGCCGGAGCAGATATCTTCCTGATGCCTAGTTACATCGAGCCCTGCGGTCTGGGCCAGATGATCGCTATGCACTATGGATGTGTGCCTGTCGTCAGAGCCACGGGCGGGCTCGCTGATACGGTGATTGACTTGGGGAAGAATCCAGACATCAGCACGGGCTTCGCCTTCCATGAGTATACGCCCGAAGCGTGCATCCGTGCCCTTGATCGAGCGATGCAGGCTTACCGGGACAAACCGCTGTGGCGTGCGCTGCAACAAAGGGGAATGAACGCTGACTTCTCCTGGTCGACTTCTGCAGAGGTCTACGCCCAGCTCTACCACAGGGCGATTGCGCTACACCAGGCGGGAGGAACATAGGTATCCATGCGCACAGTCGCTATGATCCTGGCTGGGGGAGCCGGAAGTCGCCTCAGCGTGCTGACACAGAAGCGTACCAAGCCCGCTGTCCCATTTGCAGGCAAGTACCGCATCATCGATTTCGCACTCTCCAATTGCGTCAACTCAGGGATATTCACCATCGGGGTGTGCACACAGTATCGTCCCCGATCGCTCAATGAGCATATCGGCGCCGGTCAACCCTGGGATCTGGATCGAATGACTGGGGGCGTCACCCTGCTGCAACCCTACATAGGCCGTCGCGATTCAGACTGGTATCAGGGTACCGCGGACGCGATCTATCAGAACCTGGATTTCGTGAACCGACAGAATCCGGATGTGGTGCTGATTCTCGCTGGAGACCACATCTATGAGATGGATTACGATGTCATGATCACATTCCATCTGGAACGTGGCGCAGACCTAACGATCGCGGCTCTGAAGGCAGACCCACAAGAGGCGTCACGCTTTGGGATTCTTGAGATCGATGGAGACTACAACGTAACAGGGTTTCGGGAGAAGCCATCTGAGCCAACAGGGCCCTGGGCTTCTATGGGCATCTATGCCTTCAATCCACGCGTCCTACAGGACATCCTGACGGCCGACCACGGCCGAAGGCGCTCTCGGCACGACTTTGGCGCCAATATCATCCCCTCGATGTTGAGGGCCCACCACCGTGTGCATGCATTCCCCTTCAGCGGCTACTGGGTTGATGTTGGAACTGTGCAGGCCTATTGGCAGGCTCATATGGATCTTCTGGATCAAAGCCCACAGCTCGACCTGCGAGGCCGCGATTGGATAATCCACACACGCAGCGAGGAGCGTCCTCCTGCGACCATCGGGCGACAGGCCCACATAGAACAATCGCTGATCACGGATGGCTGTATTGTCGAGGGCAGGGTCAGCCAATCCATACTGTCACCTGGGGTTGTTGTGAAACCGGGCGCTACAGTCAGTCGTTCTATCATCCTGACAGATGCAGTGGTTGAACAAGGGGCGGTCATCGACCATGCAGTCATCGACAAGCGCGTCCTTATTGGAGCAGATACACACATCGGCGCTGACGATGTGGAATCCTGCAGGACACTTGCGGGCCTGGCCAACGGCCTCACAGTCATTGGGAAGAACACCATAATCCCTCCAGGAGTTCGCGTCGGGCGCGAATGCGCTATTGCCGCTGACCTGGGGCCAGATGCCTTCTCCGGAGAACCTGTACCGGCTGGCACATCGCTAGGTCTGACAGCCGATGACGACTGATCAATCCATCACGCACTACGGGCCCAATGCCTGATTGATCAGTTAATATCTCGCTGGCCAATCGTAGGCCGAACCTGAGGTCACCCTCCTCTGTAGGCCCTGCAATCTACGCCCGGTCCGTAGTCTAGAGAGGCATTATGCATACAGAGTTCCCCATCTCACGCCGAGCTCGAGATCGTTACTCCTTGGATCACTGGCCATCTGACGGTGATGCCTATCGTGCCTTCAAAGAGCCTGTCGCAGCTCGGTTACTGGCGGATCGAATGAACCGGCAGCAAGACACCACCACACCCTCCAAACGCGCAGTCACAGCCGGCCAGATCCATGCCGTGGGACTCATCATGGATATCCAACGGCACGTCGTCAGGCTCTATGAGCACGAAGTCGGCGGCAATCTACTGGGACGAGCACTGGGCTGGCTGATTGCAGATGTTGGTCAGGAGCTTATAGACACAGCCATTGAGGAAATGTCGGACGCCTTCCCATCCATGCCAGTCTTTCGAGACGAGATCGCATTGGACATGCACCTGCGTGGCGAGCCCGACGGGAGGTCGCATCGCGAGCTTGCGTTGGGGAATCTTGTTCTGGTCTGGCTGGCCAATATGAATCCGGCCTTTGCCCCGCTCATAGAGCTGTTCGATGATTCCGAGCTCAGACAGAAGACAGCCTACCTTCGCATCGTCGCCAGCCTGCACTCTTTCCTCGACACGTTGCCGCCATTCGGCCCGGATCAGCAGAATCTGCTGGACATGATGCGAAGCCCGGCAATTGCTGTACCCCATTCGCTCTACGGGCAGCTTGAGTACATACATCGGCATTGGGGCTATCTGTTGGCCGAGTTTCTGTATCGATTGCTCATTGGACTGGACCTGATCAAAGAGGAAGAACACCTCTACCTGCCAGGCCCAGGTCCAAGCCAGGTCTACGACTTCAGGGGTCACGAGTTCGATGCGGAGAGCTTCAGCCCTGACCGTGACTGGATGCCGCACCTAGTCCTGTTGGCGAAGAACACGTATGTGTGGCTCGATCAGCTCTCCCGGCAGTATGGACGTACCATCAGTCGCCTCGATCAGATACCAGATGACGAACTAGATCTGATGGCGCGGCGCGGGTTCACCGGGCTATGGCTGATCGGCCTGTGGGAACGCAGCCCCGCCTCTCAGCGGGTGAAGCAGTTGTGCGGCAATCCAGAGGCTGTCGCCTCCGCCTATTCCCTTTTCGACTACGAGATCGCCGTGGACCTGGGGGGGGCACCGGCGTTCGAGGACCTCAAGTCTCGCGCATGGCGGCGTGGGATCCGGCTTGCCAGCGATATGGTCCCCAACCATATGGGCATCGATTCCCGCTGGGTGATCGACCATCCGGATTGGTTCATCGGGCTAGATCACAGTCCTTACCCTTCCTACACCTTTGACGGCCCTAACCTATCAGGACATCAACAGGTGGGCATCTACCTGGAGGACCATTACTACACCCGCAGCGATGCAGCCATCGTCTTCAAACGCGTCAATTTCGGTACTGGAAAATCGAGGTACATCTACCACGGCAACGACGGAACCAGCATGCCGTGGAACGATACCGCTCAACTCGATTACCTGAAACCCGAAGTTCGAGAAGCTGTGATACAGACGATCCTGCGTGTGGCGCGCCAGTTCCCCGTCATCCGTTTCGATGCAGCAATGACCCTGACCAAGAAGCACTATCAACGTCTGTGGTTTCCCGAACCGGGTAGTGGCGGCGATATCCCCACACGCGCCGAACACGGTATGACACAGCAGGAGTTCGACGCGCATATGCCGAAGGAGTTCTGGCGCGAGGTCGTCGATCGTGTTCAGGTCGAGGCGCCAGATACGTTGCTACTGGCCGAGGCCTTCTGGTTAATGGAGACGTACTTCGTCCGAACGCTCGGTATGCACCGGGTCTACAACAGCGCATTCATGAATATGCTGCGCGAAGAGGAAAACGCCAAGTACCGCAGGTTGATCAAGAACACGCTCGAGTTCGATCCGCAGATACTGAAACGATTCGTCAACTTCATGAACAACCCAGACGAGCGTACCGCCATTGATCAGTATGGCAGAGGGGACAAGTACTTCGGAATCTGTACTCTCCTGGCAACCATGCCTGGACTGCCCATGATCGGCCATGGACAGGTCGAGGGATTCACTGAAAAGTATGGGATGGAGTATCGGCGGGCTTACTGGGACGAGCATCCTGATGCAGAGCTCGTTGAGCGTCACGAGCTCGAAATATTCCCGCTACTGCGTCGCCGCCACCTGTTTGCTGAAGCTGATCACTTCCTGCTGTATGACTTCATCACACACGACGGGCACACGAACGAGGATGTGTACGCGTACTCTAACTGCTACCGAGACGAACGTGCGCTGGTCGTGTATCACAACAGATATGCAGAGACAAGCGGTCGGATCCACTTCTCCGCACCGATATCGGATCCAGGCGCCTCCGACGGTGAGAACAGGGAGGTGTCGCGATCACTTACCGCTGGTCTAGGCCTCCAGGAGGCGCCGGGGGTGTACACAACCTTTCACGACCTTGTGACCGGACTTGAGTACATCCGGAGCAATGAGGAACTTCGAGACCGCGGCCTGTATATCGAGCTCAAGGCCTATGAACGGCACGTGTTCCTCAATTTCCGCGAGATTCAGGACAGTTCTGATCGGTACTATGCCCGACTCACTCAACACCTGAATGGACGGGGGGCGCCAAGTCTGGAGGATGCGTTGCAGGAGCTCTTGCTGCAACCCATACACCTCCCATTCGTGGAGCTAGTCGACCCCGCCTATCTCGACCGGCTGATCGATACGCGATCATCGACTGATAGTGCGGCGCTTCAGGCTATCGTGGAAAACGCTGAACAGCGAGTCGCTCGCGTGCTAACGGCGATCGCTGACTGGGAAGGGAGGAGCTGCTCGCCAGCAGACTCTGTGGAGAACCGCATCGCGACGATCGCCCGGCAGGTCAGCGACAGATTGCGGGCAGCACTCTCGTTACCCAACCTCGACGTAAGTCCTGCCACCGAATGCTCCGGTGTGCTCGACAATCCCGCGACGATGCTCCTGACTGGCCTGTTGGAGCAACAGCTAACGTGGTACACTCTGCTGGACTGGGTGTTCGTCCACAGCCTGGACGAGGTACTTCATTCGGCCCGGGTGCAGAATCAGAGCATCCAGTGGCACACTGAATGGCGGCTGGGCCCCATTCTTGTCGATAGCTTGTGCCAAGCCGGCATCAGCCGGATCGCGGCTCAACGCGCCGTCAGGATGGTCCGCATCCTCACCCGCCATCGGCTATGGTTCACCTCAATAGCGGCTCGTGAACGCCATGCCAACCAGGTTCTGGTGGACTGGTTGAGTGACGAGGACATACGAGAGTACCTGCACCTGAATCGCTACGAAGGCATCCTCTGGTTCAACAAGGAATCGTTCGAGGAACTGATATGGTGGATGCACACAGTTGCTGTGATCGTAGCAACCACGTCGACATCCTGGCCGACACCCGACCAAGTCGACCATCTCATGGTGTCGGGTGAGATAGTCTCAGAACTGGCGCATGCTCACGAGTCTTCGAGCTATCGCGTCGACACGCTACTGGAGGCGCTCAAGCATTGACATCTCCAACTTCTCGTTTCTGTCATCTATGTATCCACGGCCACTTCTATCAACCACCACGGACCGATCCATTCACCGGACAGATACCACGCGAACCGGACGCTGCGCCATATGCCAACTGGAACGAGCGCATAACGGCTGAGTGCTACAACCCTATCGCGAACGCCGGCCACTTCGGACGGCTGAGCTTCAACCTGGGCAATACGCTCGCAGGCTGGCTGCAGACCGCCTCGGAGCCAACATACGACCGGATTGTGACTGACGAGCGTGCTCACCTGCACACATTTGGTGTTGGCAATGGGATCGTACAACCCGCACACCACACGATCCTGCCGCTGGCCCGTCGACGGGACAAGGTCTGCCAGGTACGCTGGGGAAAAGCAGCGTTCAAGCGCCACTTCGGCCACACATCTGAAGGGCTGTGGTTGCCGGAGATGGCCGTGGATATGGACACGCTGGAGACCCTCGTCTCAGAAGGCATTCGGTTCACTATCTTGTCAGATGAGCAAGTACAAGGAGACCTGACCGCAGGCGCAGGCCCCTACCGTGTAAGACTGCCTGGGAATCAGGAGATCGCCGTCTTTGTGAGAGATAGACAGCTCTCCAACTCACTGTCGTTCGGTATGCCAGCCCCGGAGTTCCTGGGAGAATGGTTGCGCGATCAGCTAGTCTGGCGATGCCACTCCGAGCAGTTGGTGCTGATCGCAACCGACGGTGAGACTTTCGGCCATCACCAC
>JAAZAN010000035.1 GCA_012514315.1 Chloroflexota bacterium | reverse complement strand
GAACAGCTCTCATTCCGTTCACTTGCGATTGGCGAATCGGCGGCGGGCCCATGGTGCGAATCGCTTCAGGTGTCGATGACCATAGACGCATGCGGACGAAGCAAGTTGCCAGCAGCAACCATCGGAAATAGCGTGTATTGACCAGGACTTCAGTGCAAGGTACCATCGAGACAAGGTCAGGGGTTGACGGGGAAAGCCGTTGTTGAGACCACCTCATTGCGCGGTGCTGTCTTGTCTTGGAGACAGTGCCCAACTCGCCGCAGCCTGTCAGCCCGCATCCAGCCGGACACCAAGAAGGGCCCCGCTACTCGCGAACGCACGCATAACGGTGCACGATAGGCATTGAAGTCGGGCAGAAGGAGGGATGGGACAGTGAAGAAGATACTGGGTAGCATGGTTGCAGCTCTCATCATCCTCAGCGTGGCGATTCCGGTCTCACACGCGGTTGTTGAGGCGTCCAATGGATTCGCGGGAGGTTCCGGAACCGCCGAGGACCCATATCAGATCACGGATTGGATCCAGCTCGACAGCGTGCGTGACGACCTGAGTGCACACTTCATTCTGATGAACAACCTTGATTCAGCTACCGGCGGGTACGGTGAGCTGGCGGGTTCGGGTGCGAACAGCGGAGCTGGGTGGCTCCCAATCGGAACCGAGGGCAGTCCGTTCAGCGGCTCATTGGATGGCCAGGGCTTCGGAATTGAGGAGGTGCATATTGACCGCGCGGATTCAGAGTATGTTGGCCTTTTCGGTTTCATCGGTGGTGGGGCTGTGGTGGAAGCCATCGGGCTCACAGACTGCGTCGTGATTGGCAGCTTCCGTACTGGCGGCTTGGTGGGTGCGAGCGCAGGCACAGTTAACGAATGCTATGCCACCGGCAGTGTAAACGCCGATGACAACGATACTGGCGGCCTCATGGGAGTCAACGCTTATGGCACGCTGACCAATTGCTACGCCACCGTCAGTGTGAACGGCCTCAGCAGGGTTGGCGGTCTAGTGGGACTCAACGGCGGCATCATGCGCAACTGCTACGCCACCGGCAGTGTCACCGGCGACACCGATGTTGGCGGCCTCGTGGGAGATAGCCTAGGTGGGGTGAGCAACTCATTCTGGGACACGCAGACTTCTGGGGCGGCAAGCAGTGACGGCGGAACGGGCAAGACAACCGCGGAATTGATGCGCCTCGAGACATTCACCGACACCGATACGGACGGGCTTGACGAGGCATGGGACATGGCTGCTGTCGGACATGGTGAAATCGACCCTGCAGCCGTCTGGAACATCGTCGATGGCCGGGGCTACCCCTTCCTGAACTGGGAGAGAGTGCGAGTTGAAGTGCAGCTGGAGTTGAAGGCTGGGTGGAATATGGTATCGGTACCACAGGGCCTGCCCGATGGTGAGGATACGGTCGAGAAGGTCTTCAAAGGCGAGATAGACGCGATCTACACATGGAACCCATCTTCGGCAGGAGGAGGAGACTACGAGGAGTTGGACGATGATGACGTCCTCGATTGGCAACGCGGGTACTGGATTGCCGTGACAGAGGATAAGACGCTGACTCTAAGGATCTGAGTAGTGCGACCGCTCGGGTCACATCTGGACGCGATGATGCTCGGTAGTAGAGCAGAGGCGGACGTCACGTTCCTCTTCCCTCGGGGAGAATTGCCCGCCCGTTGGCAGACTTGGAGTATTGATATCCGCGATGTCCTCCCGAGCGCAATACCCCACTGAACGTAGGTTCGAGGCCGCCGGCACTACATCCTGCTCATTGGCTCACCCAGTCTCGAGCTGAACTTGGCCAATCACCCCCAGCCAGAGCCCGTGAGCCACGTCCGACTATGACTCGAGCCGGGTACAGGCTATTGACATAGTGTTGTTGTACGGCTCACTATCTTGTGGGGCAGGGTGAACGGACGACCCCGCGCCGTTTCTTGCCAGGCACT
>JAAZAN010000005.1 GCA_012514315.1 Chloroflexota bacterium | reverse complement strand
TTCGCCAAACCGTCAGGGATGACAAGCTTGCCCCGAGCACACCCCGCCGTATAATCCGAGGCAGACAGGGAAGGGAGTATGAAAATGAGTGTGTCAGCAGCACTGGAGGCGCTTCGGCAGAATACCGACTTCATGCGCTGTGTCACGTCGTGGCAGCGATTGCCGGCGCGCTCCGCCCGTCTGGCGGGTTGGCCGGCAGCGCTCGACCCGAGGCTGGTTACGGCGGCGCATCATCTGGGGGTTCCAGCGCTGTACAGCCATCAGGTCGAGGTGATCGAGGCGGCGCTCAGCAGAGCCAATGTGATCATGGCGACGGGCACGGCTTCCGGCAAGACGTTGGCCTATAATCTTCCAGTTCTCCACACCATGCTCAATGACCCCAACGCGTGTGCCTTGTACATATTCCCAACCAAAGCACTCGCTCACGATCAGATGGCACAACTTGGGGGCGTTGTTGAGCTCCTTGATGTGCCCATCACCGTGAGCGATTACGACGGTGATACCGCTTCGGCACGACG
The DNA here is from genome assembly GCA_012514315.1 of Chloroflexota bacterium. GTDB lineage: Bacteria > Chloroflexota > Anaerolineae > B4-G1 > B4-G1 > JAAZAN01. The sequence goes on along the minus strand of JAAZAN010000005.1, from coordinate 12,612 downwards.
CGCAGATATACGGCGTCGTGCCCGATTGTTGGTGACCAATCCCGATATGCTCCATACCGGCATTCTGCCCTATCACACCCGTTGGGCACGGTTCATGGCCAACTTGCGTGTGATCGTTCTCGACGAGCTGCATACCTATCGTGGTGTTTTTGGATGTCATGTTGCGAATGTTCTGCGTCGGTTGCGCCGGATATGCCAGTTCTATGGGGCTGACCCGCGCTTCATCTGTTCGTCGGCCACAATTGCCAACGCACAGGAGTTGGGGGGGGCGCTGCTGGAGGCCCCCGTAACGGTGGTTGATGAAGACGGTTCCCCGCGCGGCGAGAAGCACTTCATTCTATATAACCCTCCTCTGGTTGACCGACAACTGGGCATCCGTCAGAGCTCCATGTTGGTTGCGAAGGATGTTGCGGCGCACTTCCTTAAGCAACAGGTCCAGACTATAGTCTTTGCCCGTGCACGTTTGACGACCGAGATCCTGTTAAGCTACCTGCGCGATCAAGTTATGTTGGACGGCGGGGATCCCGGTGCGATTCACGGATATCGCGGTGGTTACTTGCCAGGCGAGCGTCGATCAATCGAACAGGGCTTGCGCGAAGGTGAGGTGCGTGGTGTGGTGGCAACCAACGCGCTGGAATTGGGTGTCGACATCGGCCAGCTTGGAGCTTGTGTGATGGCCGGATACCCGGGTACGATCGCCAGCGCCTGGCAACAGGCTGGACGCGCGGGGAGACGCTCGGGAGTCTCGGTCGCTGTGCTGATTGGGAGTGCATTTCCGCTTGACCAGTATCTGATCACGCATCCGGACTACTTTTTCGGACAGTCCGTTGAGAGGGCGCTGCTGGACCCCGACAATCCGGCTATTGTGGCGAGGCATCTGGCGTGCGCTGCGTTTGAACTACCCTTTGAGGTGGGGGAGCCATATGGCCGTCTCGGCGATGTCTCCGAGCCGCTCAGTCTGCTGGTCGAGGAAGGGGTGGTCCATCGCGGGAGAGATGCATACACGTGGATTGGAGAAGGGTACCCGGCGGGCAATCTCTCACTTCGGACGAGCGTGCCAGATGCCGTCGTAATCCTGGATATCGGCGTGGAGCCGGCCCAGGCGATTGGACAGATGGACCGTCCCAGTGTGCCTTCGCTGCTGCATACGGGGGCGGTCTACCTGCACGCTGGACAGCCCTATCTGGTGGAGGCGCTTGACTGGGAGCAAGGGATAGCCAGGGTGCGGGCGGCCGAGTTGGACTACTACACACGAGCCTCCGGTAGCACCGAGGTTGAGGTGATCGAAACGTACGCCTCGCAGCACCGCGTTGGCGCACAGGACGGCGGAAACAGACAGCGTCAACAATCGCCTGGTGGGACGATCCGGTGTTTCGGGGAAGTGCTTGTCACGAACCGCATATCGGGATACCGGAAGGTCAAGCGCTACTCGCACGAGACACTGGCGCAGGTACCCCTCGATCTACCGCCGCAGGAGCTGCGTACGATCGCGTACTGGGTCGCCATATCCGAGGAGCTGGCAATGCGCCTACAGGAAGAAGGTGTTCTTACGCTTGCCCTGGACTATGGTCCCAGTTGGCCGGCTCAACGTGACGCTGCTCGGGCCCGGGATAGCTTCCGCTGCCGACAGTGTGGCGTGCCGGAGTCATCCGGGCGGCAGCACGATGTGCACCACATCACTCCTTTCAGAACGTTTGGCTACGTTGTTGGTGTGAACGAGATGCACAAGGTGGCAAATCAACTGGAGAACTTGATCACGCTGTGTTGGAGCTGTCATCACAGGCTGGAACGTGTGCGGCGCGCGCGAGGTGCTCTCAGCGGTATGGCGTATCTTCTTCAGAATCTGGCCCCGTTGTACCTGATGTGCGATCCAGGAGACCTGGGTTCGGCCGTACAAGCACGCGCCCCCGAGACAGGCCTGCCCACTGTGACGCTATATGATCAAGCGCGGGGCGGCACGGGGCTTACGGCGCGTCTCTATGAACTCCATGACGAGCTGCTGTGCGCTGCTCTAGATGTCGTGGCCGACTGTCCCTGCACCGATGGGTGTCCAGCCTGCATTGGGCCGACTATGGATGAGACTGTTGGGTCGAAGGAGCTTACCCGGAGGCTGCTGCAGTCCGTAGTAGCAGGCTAGCGCCCTGCGATGACGACCTCTCACAAGGCCCGCTACTCATCCCGTCAGCTGGACTGTTCGCTAGAAGAACCCGAGCCAACGCAGTGGTTCGTAGAAGATGGGTGGAAGAAGCGCCAGGTAATCTAGCACAAACACTCCGGCGCAGGCAAGTATAGCCAGCACTACGAGCACAGCACAGCCCGCGATCCACCATTTCGCGCTGCTTCTCTTCTCAGCGGCCGAGTAGGGTGCTGCAGCGTACTCGGGTGGCGGGGGAGCGGGTGTGTAGCTCGGCGACGGTGTGTGGTGTGACGGAGGCGCTGGCGGCCGGGTTGCAGCGGCTGGCGGTGGTGTATATGATGAGGCTGGAGCTGGGGCGGCGGCCATGGGTTCGGATGGAGTCTGTCCTGGAGCAGGCGGACGTCCGACAACCGTCTCAGTCGACGGGATGCCTGAAACGCGAAATGTCAGTATAACCGCATCGCCGATCCCGATAACGTCGTCGTTGCTCAACGTATGTGGGCCGGTCAGCCGGACTCCATTGACGAACGTACCGTTGGTGCTTCCCAGGTCCTCGAGGATCATCAAACCGCCTCGGCGCATGATGCGGGCGTGCTGCCGGGATGTCTGAGGGTCTACGATCACGATATCATTGCCGGGATCTCGACCCAAGGTCAGGATGTCGTGGTTCAGATCGAAGATCTGGCCGGGCTGAGGTCCCTGACTCATTACCAACTGTGACTTGTCGGCCATCACTATCCTCCTCACGATCATGATCGTGCCACGCAGCGGCTATAGGATAGTATATGTTGCCGGTCCTCAGTTGTCAAACCCCCTGCTTGTGATACACTTGCACAGACTGGGTAAGCACTGATAAGGAGCTGTGATGATCATCTTTGATGCCCATGAGGATATCGCGGTCAACGCACTCTACTCCGGCCGCGATGTGCGCCAGAGCGCCTTGGAGACCAGGCGTGTGGAATTCGGCTCGGACACCGCGCGTGACGATGGGTTGTGCATGGTGGGTCTACCCGAGTGGCTGAGTGGCCGCATCTCCGTCATATTTGGCACGATTTTCGCGCCTCCTGCGTCGCGGAGCAACCGAACACCGTATTCATACACCAGTGCTCAAGAGGCGCACGAACTGGGTATTGGCCAACTGGAGTTCTACCATCGGCTTGCGGACGAGACCGAGCAGGTGGGCCTGGTGCAGGATCAGGCTGACCTGGCCTCTGTGATATCGAGCTGGGACCATGCACAGCCACGAGTGGGTATCGTGCTCCTGATGGAAGGAGCTGACCCCATACGTGAGCCGGCTGAGCTGGAGATGTGGGTCGAGCGCGGGGTCCGGATTGTTGGCTTATCATGGGGATCTGGTTCCCGCTACGCTGGCGGGAACGATGTCCCTGGGCTGCTCACAGATGAAGGACGGGGACTGCTCGAGGTCATGGCGGACATGGGGGTCACCCTCGACGTCAGTCATCTGGCTGAACAAGCCTTTGATGAGGCGCTAGACCGCTTTGAGGGGCGCGTCATTGCTAGCCACGCGAATCCTCGCGCCTTTGTTCCTAGCGCGAGAATGCTCTCGGACCGAATGATTACTCGTCTGATCGAACAGGACGCGGTGATCGGTATCGTTCCCTACAATGCCTTCCTACAGAAGGGCTGGACACGAGGTGACGCCAAGGAAGCAGTGACTGTAGCTGATGTTGCAGCGGCAATCGATCACGTGTGCCAGTTGGCAGGCGATGCAACCCACGTGGGACTGGGTTCTGACTTCGACGGTGGGTTCGGGGCTGAGAGTACGCCGGTCGAGATAGATACGGTGGCTGACTTGCAGCGGGTCGGCACAGCGCTGACTGATCGTGGCTACGCTGAAGGTGATGTCGAGGCGATACTGTCAGGCAACTGGAAGCGCTTGCTCAAGGAGACACTGCCCGGATAACGTGTCCATCGTATGGTTCATTTCGATGTTCTGACCCTATTCCCGGCCATGTTCTCCGGGCCGCTCGAGGATAGCATCCTGAAACGGGCCCGGGAGAGTGGGCGGTTGTCCGTCGACCTCCATAACATCCGTGACTTTGCTATGGATAAGCATCATATCACGGATGATGCGCCGTACGGGGGTGGGGGCGGCATGGTCATGAAGGTGGAGCCGATCTTCAACGCGGTCGAGACTGTGCTTGGCGGCGAGACGGGAACACCGATTATCCTGCTAAGCCCTCAAGGATGCCTGTTCACACAAGCGGTTGCCTGGGAACTGGCGCAGTACCCTCGGATGATGCTGATCTGCGGTCGGTACGAGGGTGTTGATGAGCGCGTGCGGGCTCACCTCGCAACACACGAAATCTCGATTGGGGATTACGTCCTGACAGGGGGTGAGCTGGCTGCCCTGGTCGTCATCGATGCTGTGACCCGTCTCCTCCCTGGGGTTCTTGGAGACCCTGGGGCCACTTCCGAGGATTCCCACGCCTGCGGGCTGCTTGAGGGGCCTCACTACACACGTCCGCCCGAGTATCGTGGTTGGACGGTCCCTCCGATACTGCTATCCGGGAATCATGCGGCGGTGGCCCGGTGGCGGCGCAATCAGGCCCTTCGGCGGACACTCGAACGTCGTCCTGATCTCTTAGCCCAGGCCAGCCTGTCGGAACAGGATCGAATATATCTGGCTGGTGTAGAGACAGGGGAGTCATCCGAGGAGGATTGAACCTGCAGGCGCTTTTGGAGGTATTATCTGAAAGGAAGGTATGGATACCGAATCCCCGGACGGCGCACTTGTCGCGTGCGTATGCCAGGGAGATCTTGATGCGCTTGGCGTATTGTACGAGCGGTACAAGAGTCTGGTGCACCGCACGGCGCTCGCCATTACCGGCGACCCAGATGTGGCGGATGATATCCTGCAGGAGGTCTTCCTGCGATTGTATCGCTACGCGGACACGGTCGATCAGACAGTCGACCTGGGGCCCTGGCTTTACCGTGTGACAACTCGTCTGACCTATACGTGGATCAGGCGGATGCAGTGCTGGGCCGGCCGATTTCAGGAAATACTCGATCGGTGGGCCCTGGTTCCTGGTATTCGCTCGGGACCTGAGCGTGCGGTGGAGCAGAGTGAGCAGTGGCGCGTGTTGCTGGCCGCGATTGATGCCCTGCCCACCGTGCAGCGTGTAGTGGTTGTTCTACATTACTTGGAGAATCTGAGCACCCAGGAAATCGCTGAGATTCTGGAGGCGCCTGAGGGAACGGTTAAATCGCGTCTCTATTACGCCCGTGCGAAGTTAAGGGAAGCTATGTTGTCCCAGGGGTACGGCCCAACGATTGAGATAGCCTATGAGTTCACGTGATAGGGGGCCGCTCGGAGTTCCGGACGAGCAGTTTGAGAACCTGATTCGGGCTGTATTGAGGGTGAGAATAGCGGGCACTACGCCTGGTCCCAGAGCCTGGGAACGCATTTGCCGGTCGACCAGACGGCGTGGTCCCCGCCAGCGCAGGTTGCTAATGGAGAGAGAGCTAGCTGCCGGGGATATCCATCATGCGTGGATGATGAAGGGGACGGTCGTTTGTGATCTGCGGTGGCAGTTTCTGGGGCATCATCCGCTGATCGGGCGCTTGATCGCTTAGAAAAGGGTATTTCCAGGACGCCCGCGATGTTGGGTGAGAGAGCGGGCGACTTGCGTAGCTAATGCAAGTAGAGTATAATCGCTATCTATCTTTCTATTTGTTGGTGTCTGCGGCACCGGGTGTATAAAGAGAGGCTGTACAACATGGCATATGGATCGCAGGCTGCCTCGGATCATTTGCTCGCGGTGAGAGACCTCACGACACACTTCCATACGGAGGAAGGGGTTGTCTACGCGGTTAACGGGATTTCCTATGATCTAGATGAGGGTGAGACGCTTGGCGTAGTGGGTGAGAGTGGCTGCGGCAAGAGTGTGCATGCCCTATCGATCATGCGACTGATACCTATGCCGCCGGGGCGGATCGAGCGGGGCGAGGTGATCTTCCGCGGGCGGGATCTTGTGAAGTTGAGCGACGAAGAGATGCGCCGTGTGCGCGGGGCACAGATCGCGATGGTGTTCCAGGACCCTATGACGTCGCTGAATCCAGTGCTGACTGTGGGGTTTCAAATTGCTGAGGCGCTTAAGCTGCACCAGGGTATGAATGATAGGGAGGCGCGGGCGCGCACGGCCGAGCTGTTAGTCATGGTCGGTATTCCTGAAGCGACCCAGCGTCTGGACGATTATCCCCATCAGTTCTCAGGTGGCATGCGGCAGCGCGCGATGATTGCGATGGCGCTCTCCTGTAATCCGATGATCCTCATTGCCGATGAACCGACCACCTCACTGGACGTCACGATTCAAGCCCAGATCGTCGATCTCGTCAAGCGGTTGCAGGATAAGCTGGGGATGACGGTGATCTGGATCACCCATGACTTGGGGGTGGTTGCGGGTCTGGCGCAACGGGTCAACGTGATGTATGCAGGCGGTATCATCGAGTCAGGCCCGGTGAAGGCGATTTATGGCAACCCCCATCATCCCTACACGGTCGGTCTATTGGGTTCGTTGCCTCATCCTGATGAGGTTGCAGGTCAGAAGTTGTATTCCATTCGTGGCGAGCCCCCCGATCTGCTAGGGCTTCCCAAGGGCTGTCCATTCGCGCCTCGTTGTGCCTATCAGGTCGAGAGGTGCCTGGAGGAAGCCCCGCCCTACGAAGAGGTAGAGCCCGGTCATATGGCGGCCTGTTGGGAATCTGAAAGGGTGAGGCTGTCGCGATGACATCTCAGAGAGAAGTCCTGCTGCATGTTGAGGGGTTGAAGAAGTACTTCCCGATCCGTCGTGGTGTTTTCCAGCGACACGTTGGCGATGTTAAGGCGGTGGATGGGGTAAGTTTCGATGTCTTCCGCGGTGAGACGCTAGGGTTGGTTGGCGAGAGCGGGTGTGGCAAGACCACAACTGGCCGGACGATCATCCGGCTGTACGAGCCTACGGCGGGCCACGTCTTCTTCGAAAACGTGGACATGGCGACGCTGAAGGGGGGGGCATTGCGGCAGATGCGCCGTAGAATGCAGATGGTGTTCCAAGACCCCTACGCGTCGCTGAGTCCGCGTATGAGCGTGCGGAATATCGTCGCCGAGCCGCTTGAGGTTCATCGGGTAGCTACAGGGCCGGAGAAGGCGGAGCGAGTGGCTGAATTGCTCGAGGTAGTGGGACTGGATCCTGCGTTTATGAATCGCTACCCGCACGAGTTCTCAGGCGGGCAACGACAACGCATTGGGCTGGCGCGCGCGCTGGCCTTGAATCCAGACCTGATCATCTGTGACGAGCCAATTTCGGCGCTGGACGTGTCGATCCAGGCGCAGGTGGTGAACTTGCTGGAGGATCTGCAGGAGAAACTGGGTCTGACCTACCTTTTCATTGCGCACGATCTGAGTATGGTGCGCCATATTAGCGATCGTGTAGCGGTTATGTATCTGGGCAAGATCGTGGAGCTGACAGACCGCGATACTCTGTACGATAACCCGCTGCATCCGTACACTCAGGCTCTGCTATCAGCAGTGCCGGTTCCAGATCCGTTCATCGAGGAACAGCGGCAGCGCGTTATCCTGGAAGGCGACCTGCCAAGCCCGGCCAACCCACCGTTGGGGTGCAACTTCAACACGCGCTGTCCAGTGAAGACCGACGTGTGTATGGAAAGAGAGCCAGAGTTCATCGAGGTGGAAGAAGGGCATTTCTGCGCCTGCCACCTGGTGCAGCCTTTCGAACGGCCGGAGGCGCGCGTCAGATTACGCGCTTCAGCCGGGTAGCGCCGGCAGCGACCGTTGTCAGGACGAGTTGTGCAGACGATCCGGGGTCACAGTACCCTGATCCTGCATTCGGCACGAAGGAGGTGATGAGTATCGAGGTAGTAGTGGTGTAGTATGGGATCGTGAGGAGGGCTGCGCAGATGTCGTTTCTGGAAGAATCTTCGGTGTAAGGGGATGAAGTGGGCTGGCCGAAGGACGGTCCGGAGCGAGACTGCGGTGGTCTGCCCCTGGACGTTTGGGGCGGTGGACCGGTCATCCGAACGTACCCTGGGAATTGTGCAACCGACTCAATAGCTAATTCCATCCTTTAGGAGGAGAACATGCACAAGAAAGTCACATGGGCTGTGATCGGCGGTCTGATCGCTGCCAGCATGGTGCTGGGCGCGTGTCAACCGCAGACGATTATCGAGACGGTCACAGTCGAAACAGTCAGGGAGGTCGAGGTCGAGGTCGAAACGGTCGTGACGGCCACGCCTGTGCCTGAGGGAGCAGCCCCCCCCGAGGCGATCACCAGCTTCGACCAGGTGCCTGCAGACATCCTGGTTAAGGTCTGTGAGGATGTCAAAGCGGCAGTTGAGTACGACGATGATGCACGGACTCTTACCCTGCATCTCGCCGCGCCTTTTGCCCCAGTGCTCCAGCTTCTGTCGAATGGGTGGGCTTCCCCGGTCGATATGGAGTGGATGGCCGAGAATGGCGACTGGGACGGAGACTGCGCCACCTGGACGGAGTTCTACGATCCGGCCGCTGAGCAGAGCATTCTCTTCGATCAAGAGAATGGTACGGGCCCCTTTATGCTGGAATACTGGCGACCCGGTGAGGAGATCTCGGCTGTTCGCAACGAGAACTACTGGCGCACCGAGCCGATGTGGGAAGGCGGCCCAAGCGGCCCAGCCTTCTACGAGCGCGTGATCGAGAAGAACGTTGAGGAGTGGGGTACACGATTCGCTATGTACCAGGCTGGTGACGCGGATCACGCCTACGTGCCTCAGCAGTACGTCGATCAGATCGACCCACTGGTCGGTGAGGATTGTGACTACATCACCGAGGAATGCACCAGCACGGGGAGCGGCCAGTTCCGCCTGTACAAAGGTATGACTGGCGGGACAATCTCTGCCGACTTCTTCTTCGTGATGGATGTCCCGCAGGAATCGTCGTTCATCGGCAGTGGCGCGTTGGACGGTTCCGGTATTCCCTCGGATTTCTTCGGGGATGTCAATGTGCGGAAAGCCTTCGCGGCCTGCTTCGACTACGATACCTACATCAATGAGGTGGAGCGAGGCGAGGCTATCCAACGAAATGGTCCGATCCCACCCGACTATCCAGGGTACGATCCGACCGATCCCCCGCTGCCCGCGTACGATCCTGCGGCGTGCGAGGAGTACTTCAAGATGGCCGATCTCGACAAGGACGGCATTCCGGCGGGTGAGGATGAGGATGACGTCTGGTCGACCGGCTTCTACATGATGTTGGCGTACAACTCGGGCAACGATCAGCGCCGTGTGGCGGCTGAATTGCTGAAGGCCAACATCGAGGCAGTCAATGAGAACTTCCGCATCGACGTTCTGGCGCTGCCGTGGCCAGCCTATCTGAAACAGCAGCGCGCTGGCTACATTCCGGTGTATCGGATTGGCTGGTTGGAGGATTACCATCATCCGCATAACTGGGTACAGCCCTTCCTGAGCGCGGCTGGCGCGTATGGCCACGCACTGGGCCTGCCGGTCGATCTGCAGGCGGAATTCGACGCGATGATCGCTGATGCCAAGAGTCTCGTGGATCCCGCTGAGCAGCACGAGGCATACAAGGCGATCCAGCGGATGGCGGCTGAGTATCAGACAAGCCTGTGGGGCGTACAGGGTATCCAGCGGCACTATGAGCCGTTGTGGATGGAGAATTACTTCTATAACCCGTCCTTCCCGTGCCCGTTTGTGTATGGCTTGGCGGAAAGCGAGGATTCGCCAGATCAGACGACGTTCATCGATCTTTCGATTGGCGATCCCGAGACTTTCGATCCAGCCTACATGTACGACACATCGTCGAGTTGCTGGGTCTGGCGCTTCTATGATCCATTGATCCACGTGAATCGCGAGCGCTACGATGAGTTCGTTGGCCAGCTGGCCGAGGACTGGGAGATCTCAGATGACGGCTTGACCTACACCTTCTACATCCGTGAGGGAGTCAAGTTCCATGAGGGCGGTGACCTGGATGCGCACGACGCAGCCTACGCGATCTGGCGCGGACTGCTGCAGGACCGCGTCGCTGGCCCGCAATGGATGTTCTGGGATGCCATCTTTGGCTACGAGACCGTCGCGGACTACGCGATCGATCAGGCGAACGCTGCTCTGGGTGTTGAGTAGTCAGTAGCTACCCGTTTGAGCCAGGGCCGCTCGTTGCGGCCCTGGCTCAAACTCTGCTACGTAGTGCCGTGGCCTGCGGTGCGCTGCGGTGTGTAAAGCCACAAAGATTGCGAAGAGTACGGAGGAAGTCTCTGCGAGGTTCGAACCTCGGTCTTCTTGGCACTTTTTGTGGTTCAGGTGGGACTCAGAAGGCGATGCTCATAGCGCTTCGATCCTCTGATGTGTTTGGGAGGGACTTGTGACTGCATATGTCATACGACGTTTGTTGATCCTGCCGATCATTCTGTTCGGTGTATCAGTGCTGATATTCGCTCTGCTGATGATGCTCAGCCCGATGGAGCGTGTGGCGCTTTATGTCTCCGACATTCCTCATACTGCTGATGCAATCGAGAGACTGATCACCAAGTATGGTCTGGATCAGCCGATCCACACGCAGTACTGGCGTTGGCTGTGGGGTAGCCAGAACCCTGTGACAGGCGCAATCGAAGGCGGGATTCTGCGAGGGGATTTTGGGTGGTCTCATACGGCACAGATGCCGGTTATGAGAGCGATCAAGGATCGTTTCCCCGGTTCGGCTGAACTGGCCTTGTGGAGTGCGATCCCGATGCTGTTCATTGGCATCTTTCTGGGTGTTCAATCTGCCGTTCATCACAATAAGTTCATCGACCATGTGCTGCGGGTCTTCTCAATTGTTGGTTATTCTCTCCCGACCTTCGTCTTTGGCCTGCTTATGCTGATGATCTTCTACTCGTTGCTGAAGTGGTTCCCCCCCGAACGCCTCTCGCAATGGGCCAAGACGGTAGTCTACAATCCCGCGCTTTTCACGCGTTACACAAATATGAACACGATCGACGCCGTTCTGAACGGGCGTTTCGACATCTTCTTGGATGCTATTCGGCATTTGGTGTTGCCCGTGATAGGGTTATCCTACCTGAACTGGGCTCTAGTACTGCGCGTAATGCGCTCATCGATGTTGGAGTCGCTGCGGCAAGACTACATAACAACGGCGCGTTCTAAGGGGCTGTCGGAGAAAGTGGTGGTGAATCGCCACGCCCGTAAGCCTGCACTGATTCCAGTCGCGACGATCGGTGGAGTGATCTTCGTCGGCTATCTGAGTGGTGTTGTGATCACGGAGACGATCTACAGTCTGCACGGTATGGGGAAACTATATGCTGAGGCCGCGCTGAACCTGGATATTGTGACGCTGCTGGGTCTGACGTTGTTCAACGGTCTGATCCTGGTTGTGGGCAATCTCGTCGTGGATATTCTCTACGCGATTATTGATCCGAGAGTGAGGCTGTCATGAACGATACCGGCAAGCTGATCAGACAGTTGCTCAGAAACCCGCTGTCCCTCTCCGGGATAATCCTGATAGTCTTTTTCATCGTGGTGGCGCTGGCTGCTCCGTTGATCGCTCCCCCGTCCCCGCGCGCTCGCGACCCCTATGATATGCCTCGCCTGGGCTACTTCGCGGAACCCCAACTGCCCAATTCGGAGGCGCTGTTCGGCACGACCGAAGGGCAGTACGATATCTTCTATGGCGTGGTGTGGGGCACCCGGACTGCGTTCAAGGCCGGGTTGATCGTGACGTTCTCCACGCTTGTGATCGGACTTTCACTGGGAACGGTGGCAGCATACTATGGGGGAAGGCTCGACGAGTTCCTGATGCGGATCGTGGAGATATTTCAGGCGTTCCCGTACTTGCTGGCAGCCATTACGATGGCGGCTGTGCTGCAACCTAAGCTAGGCCGCGGTATCTGGGCGCCGATGGTCGCGCTGATTGCTTTCGGTTGGACCACGTATGCCCGACTGATCCGTGGGGATATTCTGTCCGTGAAGGAACGGGAATACGTGCTTGCTGCGCGAGTGGTCGGCGCCAGCGATTTCCGGATCATCATGCGTCATGTATTGCCCAACGCCATCTTCCCTACGATGGTGGTGGCGTCTATGGATATCGGCACGTACGTGCTGAGTTTCGCCGCGTTGAGTTTCCTGGGTGTGGGCGTTCAGGTGGGATACTCCGACTGGGGACAGATTATCGCCTTCGCGCGCAACTGGATTCCTGTCCTGGCCAAGTATTGGCACATCATTCTCTACCCTGGAGCGGCAATTACGCTCTATGTCCTGGGATGGAATCTGCTGGGCGACGCGTTTCGGGATATCCTCGACCCACGAATGCGAGGCACACGGGCCTGAACCTGGTACACCTTCAGAACGGCACTGTATTGATATCGTCGGGCGGATAGTGATGGCGAGAGCCTGCTATCCGCTCTCTTTCTTGAGGAGTTCTGCAGCGAGATGATCCGCAATCTCACCATGCGGGCGTACACTTCCCTTAG
>JAAZAN010000226.1 GCA_012514315.1 Chloroflexota bacterium | reverse complement strand
GGGCAGCGATCATGAGCCAGCGCTTCGACGAGCTCTGGCCCACCGTCTACAACTCGCCCCTAAACTGAAATGCACCCCTCAGGATTGTTGTACTTGACAACCATCGGGGACGGGGATAGAATCTCCATCAACTCAATATGCTCACTGCACAGGTATCCCCAAGGCTCGGAAGCCAGGGATGCAATGGGGGAAGACCGGTCAGAGTCCGGCGCTATCCCGTAACTGTAATCTCGCTGTACCATTAGGTGCGAGAGAGCCAGAGTACCCGCCTGTGCGGAGCTCCAAACACCTTCGCGGAAAGGGATAGGGGCGTGGCTCCGGCCGATGCTCTATCTCCTGTCCAATTGTCGACAGGGGATTTTTGTACCCCGATCCCTCCCGCCAGGCAGAGGATCGGGGTATTTCCCTGTTATTGTCATGATGGGAGGTGAACATGCGGATCGAAGCCAATGAGCAGCGCCGGATGGGATTGGTGGAGGTGTACACTGGCGATGGTAAGGGAAAGACGACGGCGGCCTTAGGCCTGGCCTTGCGTGCGGCGGGCAGGGGCTTGCGCACGTACATCGGTCAGTTCCTGAAGGGATCACACTGCGGTGAGCTGGATAGCATCGCGAAGCTGGCCCCGTTCGTGACCGTAGAGCAGTATGGATTGGATCAGTTTGTGCGCGCTGGGGACGTCCCCCTGGATCAGAAAGTGGCAGCGCGGGCTGGGCTAGCCAGGGCGCGTCAGGTGCTCTTCAGCGGAGAGTATGATATTGTGGTTCTCGATGAGGTCACCCTCAGTGTCTGCTTCGGCCTACTCTCCGAGGCGGAGCTCGTAGAGCTGGTGGACCTCAAGCCTGCTGGAGTTGAGCTTATACTGACCGGGCGCCTGGCGCCTCAGTCGATCATTGATCGAGCTGATCTGGTTACCGACATGCGCCAGGTGCGACATCCCTACGAACGGGGTATTCAGGCCCGGATTGGCATTGAGTACTAAGTACGCCAGCTCCTAGGTCGTGCGTAGGTGTGAGGGCACGCTACCTGAGGGCTGGGTGGGATTGCCGGTGCACGTCCTATGCCGTTGCTCCCAGGAACCGTAGGATGTTGCGACCCATGATATCTGCCTGACCCTCTTCATCGACCTCGCCATCCAACAGGGCGCGATATTTCGCGACCTCTACGTGCATCAAGGCGAATGGCGTGTCGCTGCCGAAGCACACGCGTCGGGGCCCCAGTGTCTTGATTGCGGATAGGATGCTGATATCCCGTACGTTACTGCCAATGAGAACCGGGTTTGGACATTCCTGGGCAAACTCGATGGCCTCCCTGCTCAAGTCGTTGTACGATGCCCCGCCCATGTGAACTACGAGGATAGTCATTTCAGGATACATACGGGCGATCTTGGCGACTCGAAACGGGTGGGTACGCTGGTAGTCATCGGCGCCGACGTGAAACGCCAGCACCGCGCCCATTCGAGCGATCTCTTCGATGACCGGCAATGAGATAACCGGATCGTCGATATAGTAGGGGTTCTGGGCGCCGTTCAGTTTGACTCCGTAGAATCCATACTCAGTGATGCACTTCTTGGCCATATCCCGCGCTTTGTCGACACCCAGGTTGGGGTCTGCCCACCCGAATCCCAGGATTCGATCGGGGTGGCGTGTGGCGGCTTCGTAGACGTATGCGTTGGACGTATCAACCTCGCGTACGTACGGTGGTTGCAGCCAGGTTAGGGCTTTGTCGACTCCTGCCCGGTCCATTCTGCGTAGCAGTTCATCGACGAGAATTCCTTCCGTTGGGGAGATGTGGACATCTGCGTCGACGATCATAGTTTGTGCTCCTCGTTTAGGTGTTATGCTGATCTTTTCGCTATGTCGTTCTCGTGCAACCCTTCGGTTCCTCCTGCGTAGATATAATGCGACGAGTTGATTATCTGATGACTGGAGGAATGCGACCGATGTTGGATCTGATTGTATGGTTAATCAAGCTTCCGTTTGTGATGCTTGGCTGGATCGTGATGGCGGCCTTCTGGTTCATCGGCGTCATCCTCCTGGTTGTTGGGGCCGTTCTAACGCCTGTCTTGGGGATTGGCTTGCTGATCTTGCCGTTTGGGTTTCTCTTCCTTCTGGTCGCTAAACTGATCCGCAAGCTGCTCTGATAGCAGACTATTCCCAAGGCGTCTGCCGCGGGCCCTCATTTGCGGGACTGCTTGCGTTCGCTACTCTGTTGTGTTTCTTTCTGAAGTTTGTACAGCGTGTTGATCGCGTCCAGGGGAGTCATTGCGGATACGTCAAGCTTACGGAGTGCATCGACAACGGGGTGCTCCTGAGCGAAGAGTATGGGCTGATAGGGTTGCGGAGTCGCTGTGCCTGGTCTGAGGTTTCCGCTCTCCAGATCGGTCAGTACTTCCTCTGCTCTGTGGATGACCGGGCGTGGAACACCCGCCAATCTGGCAACGTGGATTCCATAGGAACGATCCGCGCCGCCCTCTACCACCTTGTGAAGGAAGACAACCTGATCGCCCTCTTCGACGACTGCGAGACTACAGTTGGCGACGGCAGGCAGTCGGTCAGCGATCTCGATCAGTTCATGGTAATGCGTAGCAAAGAGCGTTCGGGCCCTGCGCTCGGGGTGATTGTGCAGGTACTCCACGACCGCCCACGCGATCGATAAGCCATCGTACGTGCTGGTACCCCGTCCGATCTCATCCAAGATCAGTAAACTGCGTGGCGATGCGTGGTTGAGAATGTTCGCTGTCTCGACCATCTCGACCATGAATGTGGACTGGCCTGAGGAGACCTCATCCTGAGCGCCGATGCGGGTGAATATGCGATCCACAACGCTCATCTGCGCACGTTCGGCCGGCACGAAACTACCAATCTGAGCCATCAGGACGATGAGCGCGTTCTGTCGGAGGTACACACTCTTGCCTGCCATATTGGGGCCAGTGATGATCAGGATACGCCGGTCCGCATTCAGTATCAGATCATTGGGTGTGAATGGTTCACTCTGAAGCATCTTCTCGACGACCGGATGACGACCGGCCACAATCTCAAGCTGATCCTTCTCCGTGAACTGCGGGCGGGTATACCGGTTCCGAACAGCGACCTCGGCCAAAGCGGCAAAGACATCCAGGCGGGCCAACGTCCGAGCCGTTCGCAACATTGCCTCGGTCTGTGCACTGATCACCTGGCACACCTCCTTGAAGAGGCGCCCCTCGATCTCTATCTGTCGCTCCTCGGCGTTGAGAATGAGAGCCTCAGCTTCCTTGAGTTCCGGTGTAATGTACCGTTCGGCGTTGACCAGGGTCTGCTTTCGGATGTAGTGGCCCGGCACTCCTGAGAGGTTGGCCTTCGTGACTTCGATGTAGTAGCCAAAGACCTTGTTGTAGCCCACCTTCAGGCTCTTGATCCCCGTCCGATTTCGTTCCTCTCGCTCAAGATCCGCTACCCAGGCCTTGGCGTCGCGGGCTGCAGTGATGACACTGTCGAGTTCCGATGAGAACCCGCGACGGATGATACCGCCTTCGGTGGTATTGGTCGGTGGATCGTCTGCGATGGCTGAGGTGATCAGATCCGCAACGTCTTGGTTTGGGCTCAGCGCCGCTATTAGAGGATGCAGGCTCGTCCTGTGATCCTCCATTCCCGTCGAGGGCTCCGGTGAGGTGGGTGACAGTGCAGGCTCACTCAGGAGACGCCGTAACTCGGGAATGAGGACGAGTGTGTCGCGGATCGCAATTAGGTCCCGTGGGGTGGCTATGCCGCTCGACACCCGATTCGCCAGGCGTTCCAGGTCGGCGGCTTGTTTGAGGGCCTCGCGGACGCGACCTCGGAGAACGGTGTCCTCATAGAATGCCTGGACCCGGTCGAGACGCTCCTCAATCTCAGCCTGCCGCAGCGATGGCCGGTGGAGCCACGTTCGTAGTAACCGTCCTCCCATCGGGGTTCGGGTCGCATCAAGCACGTCCAGGAGCGAGCCACGCTGTTTACGTTCGCGGATGGTCTCAGTCAGTTCCAAGTTTCGGCGTGTGGCGGCATCGAGCGCCATGAAATGGGCTGTGGAATAGGTCGTCAGGCCGGTGACATGCCCCAGTGCACCCTTCTGCGTTTCACCAAGGTAGTAGATGATCGCGCCGGCCGCTCGAATAGCCAGTGGCTTTCCGGCACATCCGAAACCTTCCAGAGTGGCGGCTTCCAGGTGGTCGAGCAAGGCCTGGCGCGCCGCACCGAGTTCAAAGCGATATGTGGGCAGGGGAGTGACGTGAACCTCGGGCGGTACAGCGCGGGCAATCACTTCATCAGGAACCTTACCCGGTGTATCGGTGGCCGGAACGATGCATTCCCGCGGTTGCAGGCGAGAGAGCTCCTCCGAGAGGCTGCTGCCTTCCAGCTCTGTGGTGGCAAACTCACCAGTCGTAATGTCAACGTAGGCCAGACCGGCGCGCTCCTCATCGATCACCACGCCGATTAGGTAGTTCGAGCGCTTCTCCTCGAGGAGTTCCGGCTCGACGATCGTACCGGGCGTCACGATGCGTGTGACTTCGCGATCCACCAAGCCCTTGCCAGTTACCTCTCCGACCTGTTCGGCAATCGCGACGCGGTAACCTTTCTCAATCAGGCGCGCGATGTATCCCTGGACTGCGTGATAGGGCACTCCGGCCATTGGGACACGTTGGCTCTTGGAGATGGGACGTGAAGTTAGCACCAGATCGAGTTCGCGCGCGGCAATCTCCGCGTCCTCGTCGAAGGTCTCGTAGAAGTCGCCCAGGCGAAAGAACACGATCGCGTCGGGATGCTGGGCCTTGATCTGCAGGTACTGCCGGCGGACAGGGGTAACATCGGGCATACTGCTGAGTATAGTCCATCGGCGCATGCTTGACAAGCCCCTGGGGCAACATATACTCTGCCACGTATGGAGGACGCTGAGTGGTTGTCGGAGGATGTATCTGATCTTGACGGCGAAGCAGCGCAGCCACGGAGGAGCCGGCTTCGCCGCCTCGCTAAGCGGATCGCCCATGGCTGGCGCTGGTTACGGAATCCGGACGCGGTGGGCCAGCCTCTGGTGCTACGACCGCGAGCCCTGCGTCTGCTGATCATTCTGGTGGTTGGCAACGTGGCGGCCCTGGCAATCCTAACCATTGCCCTCTACCGGGCGCCCAGCCTGCAAGCCTACCCTGAGTCGCCTCTGCCTGTCGTGGTGATCGAAGAACGTCACTCCTCTCCGCCTCCTGCGCTCACGCCGACGCCGTTCGGTAATGGCGGCGCTATCGCCTTCACGCTGCGACGCGATGGCAACACGGATATCTACGCGATTAATCAGTTCGATCGTCAACTGGTGAGGTTAACGGATGACCCTGCCGAAGACCGACAGCCCTCGTGGTCGCCGGATGGGAACTATCTGGCGTTTGCCTCCAATCGCGCCAGCAACTGGGATATCTACCTGATGGACCTGGTTAGTGGGGCTCTGATCCGTCTAACACATGATCAGGGCTTTGATGCCAACCCAAGCTGGTCGCCAGACGGACAGTGGATCGCGTTCGAGTCGTATCGTCGTGACAATCTTGACATCTATATCATGACGCCTTCTGGCGACCAGGTGCGTCGTATCACTACCGATCCTGCGCCCGACTACTCACCGGCCTGGTCCCCCGATGGCAAGGCCATCGCCTTCGCATCCTTCCGTGATGGAAACAGGGATATCTATATCTATACTCTAGATGATGGGAAACTGGTCAACCTGACCCAGACCTCGGACCTGGATGAAGATGTGCCTGCCTGGTCTCCGGACGGCGCCAGGTTGGCCTACGTGAGTGGGCCGCGCGGAAATCCATCTGTCCAGGTGGCTGTTTTTAACTGGGATACAGTGTCGGTCGATGAAGAGCATTCCGAGCTGTTTGGTTCGGGCAGATCGCCCGCCTGGGCGCCCGATGGTCAGACGCTGATCTACACGTATGAGCGCGGTCAGCAGAACTATTTGGTCGCGGCGAGCATCACGAGTTGGGCCCTGTTCCAGGAGGTCTATGGAATTGATGCCAGGCTGGATGACCTGGCATGGACGGACCTGGCGCTCAACTCTCGTGTAATTGCCCGAGCCCAACCCCGTGAGGCTAGTGCGCCGACATCATTCTACGTCGAGCTGATCCAGTCGACGCCGACGTCTGGTCCTCCGTATCGCCTCGTCGCGCTGCCAGGGCTGAGTGACGGCGCCGAGGAGTACCTCTCTGACCGCGTCAACGAGAGCTTCAATGCGCTCCGCGGTCGCGTCTTGCAGGAGACGGGATGGGACTATCTGGGAGGTCTGAGCAGTGCGTGGCGCCCGATTACCTATACCCCGTCATCGGGCCAGACGAGGACGAACTGGCAGTTGTGTGGGCGTGGTGTGAGCCTCGATCAAGGGCCCTATGAGAGCGATGATCCGAAGGTGGAACTGATTCGGGAGGATCTGGGCGCCGTCACCTACTGGCGCGTCTTCGTGCGTGCGGGGAAGCAGGACGGCAGCATAGGGGAGCCCCTTCGTGAGGTGCCCTGGGACCTGAACGCGCGGGACGAGGGGGGCGATGCCATGATCGAGGGAGGCGCCTACCGCGCGGAGATTCCCCCCGGCTACTACGTTGACTTGACGACCCTCGCCAGCGACTACGGCTGGGAACGTCTGCCATCCCTATGGCGCTGGCGCTACTTCTGGCCGGACATTCGTTGGTGGGAGTTCCAGAATACCGGGGGGCTTTCCTGGTGGGAGTGTATGCTCGATCTCCACGACGTGAGGGATATCGAGCGCCAATTCGGGCCGATACCGGGCCACGAGGAATGACTTGGCTGGACAAGTCATGATTCTCACTGGCCCTCGCGGTGTGGGCAAGAGCACAGCCTGTCTGGCGGCGTGTTGGCAGGCGCAAGCTCGGGGCTATCGATCGGCCGGGATCGTCACGTGTCGCGGCGCCGGCGACTCTCTTGATGTGATGGATGTGAGTACTGGTGACGAGCGTCGGCTAACTCTCGCCGAGAGCGCCGAAAGATCGATAGCCGTGGTCCAGGGGCGCTTCCTGTTCGACCCCGCAGTCCTGGCGTGGGGGAACAATGCGCTCTTGCACGCCTTGCCCTGTGATCTGCTTGTGGTTGATGAGATCGGACCGCTGGAGGCTGATCGGCGACTGGGCTGGATGGCCGCGTTTGACGTGCTGCAGCAGGAGGGATTCGTTCTGGCTGTCGTCGTTGTGCGTCCAGAATTGGTATCCTGGGCTCAATCGGCTCTGGATGCTCAGAGTGAATCGATCCTGCCGGTCACTTCTGCGAATCGTGATGGTGTTCCGTTTACCATCGTGGAAATGCTTGGCTAGGGAGTGGCCGTCCGGCGCCGAGGTCTGGTCTGCCACTCAGCGGCGCGTCCATCTTCAGCCGGTCGCATTGCGTCACCACCGGTGCACAGTACCGCGCTCACTCTAGGCGGCGGGTGTCGTGCGTCTTGATCTGCTCCAGCCCTTTTTGTAGCGTTCGTAGCGGAAGCAACCCACACTTGACTCGCACTGCCCCTAGTGGCACACCCAGCAATGCAAGCGCGTCGTCGTCCGTCATCTCCCGAAGTTCCTTCAGAGCCTTTCCTTTGATCGCCTCGGTCAACATAGAGGCCGCGGCGATGCTGATCACGCAGCCACGCCCGGTGAAACGCGCGTCGATGACGCGATCTCCCTCCAGACGCAGCTCGATCCGCACAGTATCGCCACACACCGGGTTGTCGAGTTCCTGCACGACATCGGGGTAATCGAGGGTCCCTCGGTTTCTGGGATTGCGGTAGTGATCCAGTACGTGCTCGCGATAGGGCGTGGTCATATGCATGCTCCCAGCAGATGCTGTGCCTGGACAACAACTTGTATCAGGCGGCCAATCTCCTTACGTGTGCTGTATCGGCAGACGCCGACTCGTGTTACCGCGTCAAGGCCGCGACGATGGTACAGCGGTTGCGCGCTGTGCCGGCCCGCTCCGACTTGCACGCCGCTCACGATGCGGGTTCGGAAAGCGTGCACGCGACGGATCCCGCTCCAGAGGGCAGACTCATTCATGCGGGGCTCCGCGGGCTGCGTTTCGGCGCCCATGATATTGCCGCAAGCGATATCAAACCCAGGATAGTCACAGCACCCCCTATCTTGAGCGATAGGGGATCGTACGTTAGGACAACCTGATGTGTGCCCTCGGGCACGCACACGGCGCGTAGGAGGTAATCAGCGCGAATGATTGGGACTGGCACGCCGTTGATAGCGGCATACCAGCCGGGATAGTCGATCTCGCTGAATACCAGCAATCCTCCGCCACCGGACGTTTGAGCGGCGATGCGGTTATTCGCATACTCCGTGATCTCCACTCTGCCGGGTTCGCCCTGGACCTTGGGACAGGAGACTGCCGTCTCGATCAAGGCAGTTGTAGTCGGGTCAAAGGTGTCCTCCGCGATCTGCGTCAGTACGGCTTCCTCGCTCACCGTTTGCAGCTCCGACACGAACCAGGCACGCGGCATGGCAGAAGGGCGCCTGTAGATCCATACCCCCGAATTATCGGCGATCAGCTCAGGAGCATTTGGAGCGTCGTCAAACGACTGAGCTGCCGTGGTCACCAGGTAGCCGGCGTTGAGCAGGTCGTAGGTCCGAGCGCCGTGGTCCGGGATAGAGGCAATGAATTGCTGATATCGGTGCAGAATGAGGGGGTCGTAGCCAAAGACGCTCGATAGCCCGTAGGCCATGCCGCCATTCTGATCGAAATCATTCAGACCCCACGGCAATATGCGGCTCAACTCGCGTTCGGGCACGGTCTGCGCCACGATGCGCCAGTAGGCGTTCTCCTGGACCGGCTCAGTCTTGACAATGCCGGAACCAAAAGTCCACAGATCGAAGATGACCAACGCAACCGCAGCCACACCGAACTGCGCGGACCCGATGGCGCCGCGACGTACGCCAACGAGCAAGCTGGCGCCCAGGAGAAAAAAGACCAGGAATATCGTGGCCTGGTTGGACAGATGCCAGAGTCGTCCTGCTGCGGGATTGGCCTCACGGCCCAGTGCGAAGACAGCAAATCCTGCCACAATAAGCAGGACTGTGGCCAGGGTCACAGCGGATATCAGCGTAGTGTTCAGGGGCGCCAGGAGGTTGGTGCGAGATTCCTGATGCCCATTTCGCAGAGACGCGACTGCTTGCGCGGCCAATGTGGAGGCGGCCAGCGTGAAGAGGAATCCCGCACGAGCCGGCGCCCGGGTCATGCTAAAGCCTGGCACGAACTGGTAGAACAATCGGTGGAGAATGCCGTACTGACCGAATGCCAGAAGTAAGCTGCCCAGGCCGAGGGCTATCAACAACGGTGTGAGGCGATGGCGCATCCGGGTTCCCAGGATTGCCAATCCCAGAGGCAGTATGCCGATGTAGAGTATGACCTCATCATATAGCCCGTCTCCCCAGTAGCCCGTGCGGACGGGCTCTCCGAAGAAATTTGGGATGATGAGGGTCAGAAGATAGCCCGGTGGCCAGGAGAAGCGAGCGGCAAACTGATAGTCCGACATAGCGTGCCTGGCCGAGCGCAGAGCCAGCTCGGCCAGAGGGAGTAGTTGTACTGCGGCAATGATCAGCCCGCTTATGGTCATGATGGCCAGAAGCGCCAGTGGACGCGCGGCGGCAGCGGGTCTCCTGCGGTTCCTCCAGGCGATCCATGCGTGGAATACCGCGTAGGCCAGCAACGCTAGCCCGACATAGATGAGTGAGGCGGAATGACCTCCCAGGATCGATAGCCCCGTTGGTAGACCCGCGGCTACAATTGTCTTCCAAGATGAGCGGTCCAGTGCGCGCTTGTATGCCCACAACAGGAGTGGCAGCCAAGCCTGCGTGGTCATGACGCCGAGGTGCCCTGAGCGCACACGAACGAAGAAGTAACCACTGAAGGCGAATGTCAGTGCGCCGAAAAGAGCGGCGACACTGTCCATACCCTCTGAACGCAGCCAAAGGACCGTGCCTGCTCCAGCCAGCCAGACGTGTAGGACAATCACCAGGCTGAGAGCGCGTGAGACGGGCATCAACAAGGTCAGCCACATCGGGGGGTAGAAAAGCGCCGGCTGCGGGTTGGCCACGAACGGCGATCCTGAGAAAAGGAGCGGATTCCATAGAGGGAGACTTCCTTGGCGGACTGAGGACGCCGCGAACTCCGACCAATGCAGGAACATGTTGGCGAGGTCGTTTCCCCCGAGGATCTGGTCCGAGGGCATCCAAAGCGCATCCCAGTAGAAGATGACGCATAGCAGAGCCAGCAAGAAGAAAGGCCAGGTTCTGTGCCAGATGTCAACCGGACAAAGATCGTGATATGGGGGCTTGTGGGCAAGCTTCATAGCGTCCCTCAGAATACCGCAGGCAGTATATCATGATTGTCCCGCGCGGCAACACGCAATCTCCACGATGGCGACAGGTGGTCGAGAAGCTTGAAGATTCGATGCCCTATGGTATAATTGTACTCGTCCAAAGGGAAGGATGGCCGAGTGGACGAAGGCGCGCGTCTGGAGAGCGCGTGAGCAGTAATGCTCCGTGGGTTCGAATCCCACTCCTTCCGCTGAGTTGGAGGCACGTTCACCTGGTTGAGTGTGCCTCCTTGTATGAGTTGATGGGCAGTTGTGACTTCTGGCTCTTCCGTGTGTTGGCGGCCGGAGCTGATTGCTCGAATGAATTGTTCAGTTGTGTCAGTGAGGTGCCTTGTGATACGCAGCGCATATCAATCCTGATCGGGTGACGCGGTCGGAGTTGATTGGGGCGGATGAAGCTGGCGGTGAGTGCCATGCTTCGTGGGTCTCGCTGCTATTACCTGTCGGTTCGCTCTCTCTCTTTGAGATCTGCGTCTGTGTCTCTCCCCGTTTCTTGATCCCCGTGTTACACCGATCTTGAGCAAGCACTGGCTCCGCCACAGTTCTGTGGCGGAGATCGTCCATCAGATGTCAAAGCAATTCGAGAAGTCAGACGACAGTGTGTTCAGGTGGGTGACTATGCTGCAAGTGAGTGGTGTGACCAAATCCTATGGTGATGTGACTGTCCTGCGGGACGTTTCCTTTGTGGTCAATCCGGGCGATCGTGTGGGCCTGATCGGGCCGAACGGGTGTGGAAAGACCACGTTGTTGAGAATCATAGTCGGAAGTGAACGACCGGACAGGGGGAGTGTGCGATATTCCCCGCACAATGTCTCGGTTGGTTACCTGGCCCAGGCTCTGGAGTTCGATCCGGAGGCGCATGTTATCGATGTGATGCAAGCCGCCAACCGGAGCCTGCTTGATGCAGAACATCAGGTCCAGGACCTGGCTCAGCGAATGTCGACTGCGTCCAAGGACGAACTACCCGGACTGATGGAAGCGTATGCCCAGGCGCTGGACCGTTTCGAAGCCTCGGGAGGATACGCAGGCTTCGGGAATGTGGGAGCGATTCTGTCTGGGCTGGGATTGGACAGTGTCGGCACGGACACGCCGGTGGGGATGTTGAGCGGTGGACAGAAGACGCGCTTGGGTCTGGCGCGCTTGTTGCAGACCCACCCACAACTGCTGCTGCTCGACGAGCCGACCAACCATCTGGATGTGGAGGCTCTGGAATGGCTAGAGCAGTTTCTGACGGACTACTCCGGTGCGGTCTTGTTGGTCTCGCACGACCGGACGTTTCTCGATCGCACTGTGCAGGGAATTTTCGAGCTTGATCCAACTTCTCATACGATCACGGCCTATGTGGGCAGCTACAGTGACTATCGGCAGGCCAAGGAACGTGAGGTCGAGAAGCAATGGATGGACTACAAGGATCAGCAAGATCGCATCGAGAAGATGGAGAGAGCGATTCGTGGGCTCTCGAGCCAGGCGCGCAGGATTGAGCAAGGAACGGTCCATTTCCACTATCGCAGGATTGCCAGAGAACTCGCCCAGAGATCTGTCGTGCAGAGAAGGCGGTTGGAGCGGCTGCTCGATTCCGAAGATCGCGTCGAGAAACCCTCGCGTAGCTGGGAGATGAAGCTGGATTTCGAAGCGGCGCCAGCAAGCGGGAATGATGTGCTGACACTGGAGCGCGTCTCGATGGGGTATGGTGGGGTTCCCCTGATCACAGATGTAGATCTGACGTTGAATCAGGGTGAGCGTGTTGTACTCATGGGCCCCAATGGTAGCGGCAAGACAACACTGTTGCGCGGGATCGTAGGGGCCCTACAGCCCATGGCCGGGCAGATTCGACTGGGCGTCAATGTGAGATTGGGCTACTACTCGCAGGAACAGGAAGGGTTGAGCCAGATCGGCAATGCGTTTGAGGAGATCCGTGGTATCGCGGCAATGAATGAGACCGAGGTACGGAGTTTCTTGCACTACTTCCTATTCAGCGGAGATGACGTGTTTACCCCACTCGATCGGTTGAGCTTTGGCGAGCGGGCGAGACTTGCCCTGGCCAAGCTGGTGGCGACAGGATGCAATTTTCTGCTACTTGATGAGCCGATCAACCACCTGGACGTGTCCTCGAGGGAACGGTTTGAACAGGGCCTGGCGAATCTCGAGGGTACGGTTCTCGCTGTAGTGCATGACCGATACTTCATAGAGCGGTTCGCCACAGCGATCTGGTCAGTGGAGGACCGGACGATCCGGCGGTACATTGATCTGGAGGACTGTCGCAGAGGGCGACGGTGATCTGCCTCAGGTGGTGGATGAGGTGGGAGTAGGTGTTGGTGTATTGGTGTGTGTGGCGTGCTCGGCAGGACGACGGACGAGCCAAATGAAAAGCAGACCAGCGATCAGACGTCCAGCACCGGACAGGAAGAAGATGGCTGAGTAGCTCCAGTGCTCCGCGATCACTCCCCCCAGGGCAGCGCCGCCCGCTGTTGAGAGCGTCAGTGCGATCTGGTAGAGCGCCGTGTAGTGAGTCCGCTGATCCTCTGGCGTGAACTCAAGGAGCAGGTTGAAGTTGGCTAGATTGTAGCCGGCCCACATGAAGCCCCCCAGAATCTGTGCGGGGCCGGTGTGCCATGGGGAGCGGGCGAGTATCCATAGCCAGGGCATAATGGGAACGATGAAATTGGTGAGGACTCGCACGCGGTACGCTCCCCATCGGTCAACAAGGCTGCCAAACAGACGCTGGCCGGGAAGGGCGGCCAGGCTTGAGAGCACGGTCAAGGTTCCCACGATGCCAGCGCTGGCGCCGAGGTTGTTGGCAAGGTGAACGTTGAAGAAGGGAGAGGCCAGACTCAGAGAGAAGTTCAGCAGCGCTGCAGTGACTGCGAAGGCCAGGAATCCTGGCAGCGATCTCGCGTGCGCCAGCAACTCGATCAAATTGACACGCCGTCGAGCGGGTTTTGGGGAGACAGGGGCGGGAGGTTCGTGAATGTGCGCATAGGTGATGAAGGACCCGATTCCCAATACGCCGGCCATGGTGAGTGCAATCTGATAGCCGCTTAAGCCGCCGATAATCGTGATGAGCTGGCCTGCGGTGTACGTCGTGAGCATATTGGCGACGCCCATAGCGATGTTGCGCGCCGAGAAATACCGCCCTCGCCAAGAGAGGGGGACGATGTCGGCAGAGAGCGATGTCCAGGCAGGCATACCCAGGTATGTAAACGCGACACGGATGACCGAAAGGCCAATTGCCGCGTAGACAGCGGCCTGCCCAGAGAGTGCGAACGGCACCAGCGCGAGCAAGAATAGGGTGGATTTGGCTACCCCTTTGCCTCCAAGCAGCACCACGGGTTTGCGGCGTCCCCAGCGATCGACCAGTCTTGCGCCGGGTAGTACAAGCAAGGCTGCAGCGAGATTGGCCAGGGCGCTCATCGCTCCGATCTGGGTCGCGGAGGCGCCAAGCGCCAGTACGTAGAGCGTTACATAGGAGGCGATGATCGCGTCACTGGCGCTGACAAGAACGCCGTCAAGCCAGAAGCAGCGCAGATTGTGCCGGATCGGAGGTGAAAGCTGCTCGGTCCAGCGGCCCCCGCTGGTGAACTGAGTGACACGTCGGCGCACGGAAACCCACGTGATCCGTGCAGGTGGACGATCTGGACCCACCAAGAAGAGTGTTCCTGGAGATTGCTAGATTTGCTCGAAATGAGGAGCGTCCACGACAAATACTGTCGCGCGATGCAGACCTGACTCAGGTGGACTGCACTTCTCTCGCAGGATGTCGATCACTGGCTGTACCTTGTCTTCATCCGTGCCAATCAGAAGTGTCACATTGCCTCGACGTAGGAAACCGCCCGTGCTGGCAACGCGCGTCACGCGGTGTCCGCGGTTCACCAGTTCGTCGATGACCGGGCCGGCGTCTGAGTCGCGGATGATCGTGATTACCAGTTTCATTGTCGGCCTCGCTTCACACCTGTTCAAACCGCTCAACGTCCAGAACGTATATCAGCGCACCGCCAACCTCCGCTTCGATGACGGCCGGTTGGATCTCTAGCAGGGGAGCCTCGACGTGTACGGGTATGAACCTGCGACGGGTACGACAACACTCGTGCAGGATATCCAGGAGCATGGGCAGTTGCCTCTTGCTGAGGCCAATCAGCATAGAGACGGTGGCCTCATTCAAGATGCCGCCACTGGAGTCAATCTGTGTCACATAGAGGCCTGCACGATTGATCTTGTCAGTGAATGCATCGGCCTGGGATCCGGAGACGGTGACGAGTACCAGTTGGTCGATAGAGCTGTCTGGATTCATAGCCTCCCCCCTGCAAGTATTGTACTCGGATTCGCAAAGAGCGCAAATCCAACTGGCAGTGTGATTTGGACCAGTCGAGGTGGTGTGATATAATTCGCACCTGTGTCTCTGGGCATCGGGGGAGTGCCGTGCTAGTCGACTATCGTGTCCAACAGCGAGAGTATCTCCTGGATATCAGCCGCGCCTTGACGGCCGAGCTCAATCTGGACGATCTGCTGCAGATGGTGCTCTCCGCGGCTACCAAGATGCTGGTTGGACAGGCTGGATTGATCGCGCTGCGCAGCCTGGACGGGAATTTCGTCATTGGGGCGAGCTACGGGCTGCCCAAGCCGTTAGTTCCCTATTTCCAGCCGCTGTTGGCGGACATCCCCACCGATGTGGAGCGGACGCATTTCGCGATCCCGGGTCTAGCTGAGAAGCTTGGACAGATTGTCGCCCGCCTGGGACTGCGCTTGCAGCAGGTTGTGGCGCTGCCAATGGCAATCGGGCGGAATCTGATCGGCGTATTGTACATCTTTCGGGCTTACGGCAGTCGGTTCACGGCAGATGATCGGCAGATCCTGGCCAGCTTCGCTGATCAAGCGGCAATTGCTGTGCATAATGCGCAGCTCTATGAGCGTATCTCGCGGGAGAAGCACCGTTTGGATGCGATCCTGGAGTACACGGCCGATGGTGTGTTGATCCTGGATGCGGCCTATCGCGTCGTGGTTTTCAATAGAGCGTTGGTCGGCTTGATCGGTTGGCCGGCGGCCGAAGCTCTTGGACAGTCGCATGACGATGTGATTCCATGGGCCCATCTCCAGACTGAGATGGATATGGCGAGTGCGGTACGGGGGGGATGGCCACTCCCCTCGGCGCGCCCGCTTTATGTAGAAGGGGATCTGCGTCGTTATCACGGTGGGACGGTGAGTGTCGGCATTACATATGCGCCGCTATTCGACGTTGAAGGCCATCTCGTCAATGTCATCGGAAACGTGCGTGACATCACGCGTTTTCGCGAGGCGGATGAGATCAAGTCAACCTTCGTGTCGGTTGTGTCACACGAACTGAAGACACCGGTGGCTCTGATCAAAGGGTACGCTGACACGCTAATGCGAGAGGATGCACGTTGGGACCCGGATGTGATGCGTGACAGCCTGTCCGTTATTCTTGAGGAGGCGGATCGGCTCAACAGTCTCATTGACAATCTGCTGGATGCATCCCGTCTTCAGGCAAGCGCGCTACCGTTAGAGATGGACGAGGTTGCGCTAGACGCCTTGGCGGAACGTGTGGCCAGTCGATTCCGAACGCAGACTGAACGTCACGAGATTGTTGTGACGATTCCGTACGAGCTGCCCATTGTTGTTGGAGATGAAGGGCGAATTGAGCAGGTTCTCAATAATCTGATCTCCAACGCCATCAAATACTCGCCCGAGGGCGGGCGGATTGAGGTCAGTGGACGTGGGACGCCCACAGATGTGATCATCACGGTATCGGATCAAGGCGTAGGTATTCCCCTGGAAGAGCAAACGCGGGTCTTTGAACGTTTCTTCCGAGGTACTCGGGAGCGTCATCAGAGGACCTCCGGGGCTGGTCTTGGCCTCTATCTGGCCAAGGCTATCGTAGAGGCTCACAATGGACGTATCTGGGTGGAGAGTGACGTAGGTGCAGGTTCAGCGTTCTCGTTCTCCATCCCACGAAAATCGTCTCATCGCTAGATATCATGGGTTTGAAAGGAATAAGGCTATGGCTCAACCGTTGGCAGCTCGTGTAACTTGTCCAACTTGTCAGACACAGTTCCAGGTTCGTGTAGAGCAGGTGCTGGATGTCCGCGCGGATCCCAGTGCCAAGACTCGCCTGCTCAGTGGCATGGTCAATATGATCGTCTGTCCCAATTGCCAGGCGCCGGGATCACTGAACCTCCCGTTTCTATACCACGATCCGAGCAAGGATTTGGCCCTCATCTACATGCCGATGGAGTCGGGTGGGGATAATCTGGAACGTCAGGCGGCAATCGGCCGACTGACCCAGACTGCAATGGAAGGGCTGCCTCCAGAGGAACGCAAAGGCTATTTACTTCAGCCGCAAGTCTTCCTCACACTCGAGAACTTGACCAAAGAGGTGCTCAAAGCGGATGGAATCACCGAGGAGATGCTGGAGGCGCAGCATAAGAAGGCCGAGCTGCTACAACGTCTTGTCGATGCTCCTGCGGAGGGTGTATTGGAGGCGATGATTGAGGAGCACGACGCTGAGATCGATGCCGACATGTTCCGCCTGCTTGCCATGAATCTGCAGATGATGGAGGGCGCCAGGCGCGCGCAAGATGCACAGCAACTGATGGATCTTCGCAGCAAGATGCTGGAGTTCAGCACCGAGGGTAGGAAGATTCGGGCACGGGGCGAGGTATTGGAGAAGTTGCGGGAGGATCCCACCCGCGAGAAGCTCCTGGATCTGCTGATCAAAGCTCCTGACAAAGAGACACGCGAGGTGCTCGTCTCTTTCGGCCTATCGCTTGTCGATTATCTGTTTTTCCAGACGATGACGAAGCGTATCGAGGGAACAACTGACGAACAGGAGAAGCACCGCCTCACAGAGTTGCGCAAGGAGATTCTGGCGGTTCGCGATCAGATCGAGGAAGCAGTGCACGCCGAGTACGAGGAGAGGTCATCGCTGCTTCGTGATCTGTTGCTGAGTGACGAGCCGGAACCCCTGGCTAGGCAGAGAATCAGCGAACTTGATGACGTCTTCATGAATGTTCTATCTGGAGCTATCCGCGATGCCAGATCGGCGGGTAACGAGGAGGCCGTCAAACATCTCGAAGAGGTCTGGCAGTTGGTGATGCGACTGATGGAGGAATCCATCCCGCCCGAGCTGCGCTTGATCAATCGTTTGATGGCGATTGATGATCTGGAGGCTGTCGAGAATCTGCTCAGAGAAAGATCGGCTGTGATCACAGATCGTCTGATCGGGATTATGGAACGTGTCGAGGCCAATCTGCGTCAGGAGAAAGACGCCGCAGAAGCCGATCATCTGAAGGCGATTATCGAGATTGCGAAGCGGATCACCGACTGAGTTCGGGCCGAAGGTTAAGCAAGCGGAGGCTCTTGAGGCGATTGGGATTCCCAGGAGACCTGAGATCTGAACTTGCCATAAATCCTGAGTTGTGCTATCATATTGGCAAGTGCGCCCGTACCTCAATTGGATAGAGGACCGGTCTACGAAACCGACTGTTGTGGGTTCGAATCCCGCCGGGCGCGCTACCGCATAGCCCTCCGTCAGGAGGGCTATTTCTGTACCTAGGAAGACGTGCCATGCAGTACGATATCGTCATTGTCGGTTCAGGCCCAGCAGGTGCGTCGACTGCGCTGCATCTGGCACAGCGTGCCCCTGACCTTGCTGCTCGAACGCTAGTCCTCGAGAGCGCAGTGCATCCACGGCCAAAGCTCTGCGCCGGTGGTATTATGCCCGGCGGAGTGTCCTGGCTCACTCGACTCGGCCTTGATCTGGACGAGGTGCCCTCGACCAATGTCACCGAAGCTCACTTTCTTTTTGAAGGACGAGGCTTTGTAGTTCGCCGGGACTCCGCGGTCTTCCGGGTGGTCCGCCGTGAGCAGTTCGATGCCTGGCTGGTTGGTAAGGCCCGCCAACGTGGGGTTGCGATCCACGAGGGTGCGCGCGTTCGTCGTGTGGAAGTTCACGAGAGCGGCGTCTCTATCGAGACGGACGCTGGGCAATACTCATCGCGGGTTGTTGTCGGTGCGGACGGCGCTAATAGTGTGGTGCGGCGAATGACGATGCGCGGTGCTCCATCACGGCTCTCGAGGCTTATCGAAGCACGGGCGACGCAGAGCCAGGTTGGGATTGACCTCACTTCCTCCATTCATCGAGCAACTGTGGACTTCTCATGGATGCCTGAAGGGGTGCAGGGCTATTTCTGGGATTTCCCAGTCCAAATCGGTGACTGTGCGGGTAGAACCTGGGGGGTGTTCGATAGCCGCGCCTGCCTGGGAAGCAGGCCCCGATCTCTGGCGCCCGTCATTGATGACGCATTCGCACGACAAGGAATTCACCTGGACGGTGTACCGCTGGCTGGTCACCCGCTTCGCTGGTTCGATCCGCACGGACCATTCTCGATTCCTAATGTGCTTCTGGTGGGTGATGCGGCGGGTGTCGATCCCTTGCTGGGTGAGGGTATCAGCTTTGCCCTGGGCTACGGCGAGATCGCGGCACAGGAGCTGATGGATGCGTTTGGCAACAACCAGTTTGATTTTGAAGACTATCGACGCCGTGTGCTGACCCATCGTGTGGGCCGTTATCTGCGACGTCGCGCGTGGGTGGCGCGCTTGCTCTATCGATTGCGGTCCCGAGCACTATTGCGCTGTGCATGGCACGTGTTGGGTTTCCCAGTCGGCAAGCTGGCGGAGTGGTTGCTTGTCGATTGGGGAACGCCATTGAGGTCTCTGTGAGCCATCGAGTGCCCGTTTGTGGGTCTGTTGGGTGGCATGCTACCTTGGTGCTCACGGTGATTGTTTGGCGCACAGAAGCTCGCATGCTATAATCGCCCCACAGATGTGACGGATCAAGGGGGAATACGTATTGCGTCGTAAGGCCGGGGCTGCCTTCTGGATAGTGATCGTTGTAGTTGTGCTGGTGTCGTTACTGGTATGGCAGGGCCTCGCCTACCGGGCCTACACGAGGGTCATGCCGGATGGGTCGCTCATTGGCGATCTGCCAGTTGGGGGCATGACCCGTGAGCAAGCACTCAACGCACTTGAAGTTGCCTACTCCACACCGCTGGAAGTCGCATATAAAGACCATGTGCTGCCTCTGGCGCCAACCAGTGTGGAGCTGGTCCTCGATCTGGAAGCCACTGCTGCCGGACTCGATGAAGCACTTGCCGCCTCACAAGGATCCGATGGGTTCGTGGCGTTCATACTCCGTCGCCCCAGCGACGCCGTGGTGGTCCCCGCCGTGGTTGCGTATTCGGAAGAGCGAGTCGAGAGTCTTCTTATCAGTTTGGCCGCTCAATACGACCGCCCTCCACAGGCGCCGGACCCAATTCCAGCAAGCTTGACATTTAGTCCTGGGCAGGCGGGGTACTGGCTAGATCTGACCCGTTCTCGATCTCGTGTGACTGCTGCCTTACTGTCCGCTAAGAGGGATCGGGTTGAGTTGGTCGTGGAAAACGAGTCGCCACAGCCGCTTGGGGCTGAGGCGCTATCCGAGATGGTTTCCTCGCTGATGGAGGCGCACCCTGGGCTAGTATTGGGGGTCTTTGCGAAGGACCTGCGGACCGGGGAAGAACTGGCAATCAACGCGGATGTCGCGTTCAGTGGACTGAGCGTGCTCAAGATCGCGATTATGATGGAGACTTATCGGGTGGTGGACGCACCGTTGGACGTGCAGGTCTCGGAATGGCTCAGCGGCATGATGAGGGCTGTGGATAGCGACGATGATGCGAACCGGTTAATGGCTGAGATCATCGGTGGGGGCGATGTGTATCAGGGTGCGGAGAAGCTGACGGACTCCATGGGGCATCTGCGCCTTGTGAATACGTTCATTGCCGCACCCTACAATGCTTCAAGTCCTGGGATCGCGATTTCTACACCGGCCAACTCACGATTGAGCCCTGCTACTCAACCTGATCCGCGTATGCAGACGACGCCACTGGATATGGGTTTGCTGTTGGAGGCGATCTACCAGTGCAGTCAAGGCGGCGGTCTGTTGATGGCAATCTATCCTGAAGACTTCACTGTCAGTGAATGCACGCAGATGATTGACTGGATGCATTCGGACAATGCGGAGGCTGCCAGCTTCATTGAGGCTGGTGTGCCTAGTGGGGCCACAGTAGTGCACAAGCAGGGCTTTGCGAGCGACACACATGCCGACGCCGGGATTGTTCTCACATCCAATGGCGCCTATGTGCTCACCATCTTCCTTCATCGTCCCGACCGAATCGACTGGGACGAGAGCTCTGCGCTTGTCTCCGACATTTCCACTGCCACGTACAACTACTTCGATGCGGTGACTCGCTGATCACTGATCTGCTGGTGTCTTGTGTTTGGCCTGCGCGGTCTATTCGATCGCGAGCCCGATGACTTCGTTCCCATATTCGGCATGGTTCGTTGCACAGGGGACCAGGTTGTGCGTCTCTGTGTTTGCCCTATAATCCGAATTAGATTGTCTGATATGTGGATCATCACGCTGGATGCCAAACGGGCTAGCTGCATCAGTCTGCGTGCAGAGCGCCATCTGAGCGCTCAACTCCCACAGTCAGGAATTCGCGGGCTGAAGGCCAATCGAGTCTGTACAAGGAAATGAAATCACTAGAGACCCATCGTCTTAGAGTGTCCCATTCGTCCCCTAGAGACACTGCCTCACAAGAGGCTGCTGATCCACCCCCGGTATCGGCTACACACTCTAGCATTCCACCAGATCAGCCTGGGGCGCAGCATACCGGACCGACGCCCACCGAAAGCCGTATCGGTGGGCGGCTGCCCAACGGTGTTCGTCTCCAGAACCGGTACCGAATCATCGAGGTTCGCGGTGTCGGGGGGATGAGCATCGTATACAAAGCGCGCGACCTAAGGTTTTCCATCGCGACTCGTCTATGTGCGGTCAAGGAGATGCGCAACGCAGCGAGCGATCCCAGCGTTCGGGCGATGGCTGCCCGCAGTTTTGACCGTGAGGCGAATATCCTGGCGTCCCTGAGTCATCCGGGAATCGTTCAAGTCTATGACTATTTCATTGAAGGGGAGAACTGCTATCTCGTCCTGGAGTATCTTGAGGGACGAGACCTGGAGACGATCCTGACGGAGACGAGCGGATTCTTGCCCGAAAGAGATGTGATCAGCTGGATGGTTCAGGTCTGTGATGTCCTGACTTACCTGCATAGCAGGACGCCACAGCCCATCATCTTTCGGGATCTGAAGCCATCGAACGTGATGGTAGATGATTTTGGGCACGTCAAACTTGTGGATTTCGGGATTGCCCGTGTGTTTGCTGAAGGTGAGAAAGGCACGATGGTGGGTACCGAAGGTTACTCACCACCCGAGCAGTATCGTGGCGATGTCGATCCGCGAGCCGACATCTATGCTTTGGGGGCCGCTATGCATCATCTTCTGACGAAACAGGACCCGCGGCTGGAACCGCCATTTTCCTTCAAGGGGCGTCCCGTACAGGCGGCTAATCCCAATGTGTCGGACGAGTTGGTGGCAGTTGTCAATCGAGCCCTCGAGTACGATGTTGACAAGCGGTATAGCTCTGTACAGGATCTCAAGGATGCCCTGCTGGGCCTTGTGACGACGCCGGGGACGGCTGGATCAAGGTCTACTGTCTCTCACCGAGCTGAGGAGGGTGACCCT
The DNA here is from genome assembly GCA_012514315.1 of Chloroflexota bacterium. Classification (GTDB taxonomy): domain Bacteria; phylum Chloroflexota; class Anaerolineae; order B4-G1; family B4-G1; genus JAAZAN01. The sequence goes on along the minus strand of JAAZAN010000226.1, from coordinate 13,132 downwards.
GTTGTTCTCTGGCAGTTCGCTTGTGAGGATGAGGTGCGTTCATCTCCGGTGGCGGTGAACGATGTAGTGTATGTTGGCTCATACGACAATAACCTCTACGCGATTCGAGCCAGCGACGGTCGGTTTGTCTGGAAATATCCCACGGAGGGCCATATAGGTTCTTCGCCCTGCGTTCTGGACGGACGGGTGTACATTGGGTCGGTCGACGCTGTGCTATATGCGGTTGGTGCGACGACAGGGCGAATATCGTGGACCTGCCCGACGCGTGGCAGCATCTGGTCCTCCCCAAGGGCGGCCTATGGTCACGTCTTCTTTGGTTCGGATGACAGACACCTGTACGCAGTCAACGCGCAGAGCGGAAGGGTGGCGTGGGGATTCGAGACCGAAGGGCCGGTGCGTTCCTCGGTGGCAGTAGGCCACGACGTGGTGTTCTTCGGGTGCGAGGGTGGGGTAATATACTGCGTTGACATCAGCGGCAAGGTGAAGTGGCGGTTCCGTGCTCGCCAGGCTGTGACGTCATCCCCATGTCTTGCTGGCGAGAATGTCTATGTCGGAGGGCATGACCGACACGTGTATGGGATTGAGGCACACTCAGGATGGGCTGTGTGGCGGTATCGCACTGAAGGGCCAGTGATATCTTCCCCGGCTGTTGACGGCGATCTGGTCTTCGTCGGGTCGGCCGATGGATGTGTGTATGCGTTGGATCGTGAGGGTGGGCGTCTGCTGTGGAGATACCGGACGGATGGGCAGGTCACTTCATCTCCGGCTGTCTCACAAGGTGTGGTCTGCTTCGGGGCGACTGACGGCGTGCTCTACAGCCTGGATGCGAGAACCGGTGGCGAACGGTGGCGTTTCCGGACGGGCGGTCCGGTAACATCCTCTCCGTGTATCGTTGATGGGGTTGTATACGTTGGGTCGAATGACCATCATCTCTATGCCCTCTCTGTTTGACGTGGCTGTTGCTTTCCGAGAGATAGTGAGATGCAGTTCTTGCGTGGATTGCTGGGACTAGATAAGGATCCTTGTCAGGAAGTCCAGCCATCGATCCGGACAGATGGCATCGGTGGGCCCAGGCTCTTAGTTGGCTGGGTGACTGACGTTGGCTCTATGCGACATCACAATGAGGACGCTCTGTTAGTTCTCACGTCATGTTACGGTGGTGAGCAAGCGCCCCCCGACTTCGACTTCTTCGTTGTCGCCGACGGGATGGGCGGACATCGCGCGGGAGAGGTTGCAAGTTCTGTGGCGGTTCGAACGGTTACCGAGCATGTTACGCGTCACTTCTACCTGCCGAACCTGATTGGCGAGGAGCGCGGTGTTGATCAACCGTGTGTCAGTGAAGTGCTCGTCGAAGCCGTGCAAGCGGCTAACGACGCGGTTACCACTCAGGTGCCTGGAGGGGGCACCACACTGACCTGCGTTCTCATTCTGGGAGGACAGGCATACGTTGCCCACGTCGGCGACAGCAGGGCCTATATCATTCAGGATGGGACGGCGGATCAGATTACGCAGGACCACTCTCTGGTCGATCGCCTGGTCGAGCTCGGGCAACTCACGCGCGATGAGGCGGCCGTGCATCCGCAGAAGAACGTATTGTACCGTGCGCTGGGCCAGGCGGGTAATCTGCAGGTCGACTATTACGTCCGAACTATTCCCGACTCAGGCCACCTCCTCATATGTACCGATGGATTGTGGGGCATGGTGAGTCTCTCAGAGATAGCGCACATTGTTGCCAGTTGTCGAAATCCACAGACGGCCTGTGGCAGACTGATGGATGCGGCAAACCGGGCCGGTGGACGTGATAATATCACGGCTATCCTGGTCTCATATGCGCCCTCGTGACGGGGGCTGTGCGAAGAACGGTTCGTCCGGCATCCGATGATTGCGGTGGGGTACGCCGAGTTGCGGTTTAAGTCCAGCTATGAGTGCTGAGCGGAACTATTACGAAGTCCTGGGAATAGACCCTTCCGCCTCACAGGATGCAGTTCGGCGAGCTTACCGTGCGATGGCACGTCGGTACCATCCGGACAGCCGCAGCGAGGCATCGGCGACCACCATATTTCACGAGGTGCAGATCGCGTATTCAGTGCTCAGCGATTCCGACCGACGGCGTGCCTACGATGCCCACCTGGCCAAGTCCCAACGTGATGATGGCGCCGTCCTCACTTGGAACGTTCAGGTGAGCCAGTCTCAATTATATCTCGGGTACGAGGAGCAGCTCGTCTACGTCCTGGTTGATGTTCAACCATTGGCGCGTGCAGAAGGCAAGCGATTGCCACTCAACTTGTGTCTCGTCGTGGACCGCAGCACTTCGATGCAAGGGAAGCGTCTGGAGCACGTCAAAGCCGCGGTGTATCAGGTCATCGATGATCTGGACGCGAGAGACACGCTGTCCATCGTATCGTTCAGTGATCGGGCGGAAATCATTGTGCCCAGCGCCGCGGTCAGAGAGCGAGCCAAACTGAAGTCGGTCATTGGCACGATGCAGGCAGGCGGCGGAACCGAGATTCGACGGGGTTTGCAGGCAGGGCTTTCCGAGATTGCAGTGCGTCACAGTGGTCAGGTTAGTAGCCATTTGATCCTGCTGACCGATGGTCACACCTATGGTGATGAAGAGGGCTGTCTCGCCGTCGCTGAGAATGCAGGGTCAGACCGGACTGCCATCACAACGTTGGGAATCGGTGCGGACTGGAACGAGTCACTGTTGGATGAGATCGCTCGCAGAAGCGCGGGGGAGTCGGTCTATATCTCTTCACCGGATCAGGTTGGAGTTGTGCTTCAGCAGCGCGTTCGCGACGCAGGTCGGCTCTTTGCTCAGGGACTTCGGCTGATGGTGCGACGGGCGGAACAGGTCAGGCTGGAGCGAGCATATCTGACCTCACCTGTTCTGCGAGAACTCGAGGAGAGGGGTGGGTCTTTGTCGCTAGGAAATCTGGAGGGCAATCACCCGGTGACAGCGGTGATTGAGCTACTGGTGATTGGCAAGCCCTCGGCCGGTGAGTCTAGGCTGGTACAGCTTGAGCTCCTCGCCAATGTCCCTGGAGCAAAGCAGAAAGACGTGAGGCTCCAGTCTGACCTGTCGTTTGAGTTCACATTGGTCGATCATTCGGCGAGCAGTGCGCCGTCGGCGATTGTCGAGGCACTGAGCAGGATTACCTTGTATGAGATGCAGCAGCGAGCCTGGGCGGTTCTAGAAGAAGGAGATGCTGAGAGTGCGCACCAGCAGCTGGAGCTGGTGGCCATACGATTGCTCGGTATGGGTGAGACGCAACTGGCGGAGACGGCGATGCTGGAGGCCGGGCGCATTGCGGAAGGGGGAGGAGCGACGGCCAGGGGGCGGAAAGAGATCCGATACGGAACGCGCAGTCTAGGTGTTGCTGGGTGGGAACGAAACGATGATTGACTGCCCTGCGTGTGGGGTGTCTCACAAACCCGGAGCGCTCTTCTGCCGGAATTGTGGCGAGTATCTAGGCGTTGTGAAACCGGTGACCTCCGAGCTGAGTCCTCGAGAGGGGGGCGCGCGATCGTTGGAGGACGTCGTTGATGAGACGGCGAGCATGCCGAGTGGCGGAGCACTTGGTGACATGCTGGACATCGAGGTTGTGGCGAGTGGCCGACGTGTGCAGTGGATTGGGATATCTGAGTTACTGATTGGGCGTGCCGATCTGGCTTGCGGTGTTGACCCCGATCTGGATCTCGAGCCTGATGGCGGTCTGAAGGGGGGCGTCTCGCGACGCCACTGCAGGGTCTATCGACAACAGGGTGTGTATCTGGTGGAGGATGTGGGGAGCGCAAATGGCACGTATCTCAATGGCGAGCGGCTATCAGCCTACCTGCCGCGCATTCTCAAACACCACGATGAGCTTCAGTTAGGGGGCATGTTGCTGCGTGTTACTATCGATGAGGGTGCTGCAAGGATGTGATTTTGGAGGAAAATATGGCTCATACAGTGCTGATTCATCTGCTCAACGAGGAGCCTATTCTGGCTGAGGTTGCTGAAGCGCCTCAGGCGTCCGATCAGGTGCTAATCGTCAGCAATGTCAGGCGACGTGATGGACGCGAAGTCTCCTACATTCTGGCGGAAGCGTCCAAGGTGGTATTTCCATGGACGCGCATACACTGTGTCGAGCTGCTTCGAAGTGAGGCGGACGAAGATGTGATCAGTTTCATCCGCGAGTAGTTGCTGAGGTGCGGCAATGAGCGATTTGCGTGAGACGATTCTGGTAGTGGATGATGAGCCCCGTATGATCCGGTTCATCCGTATGAATCTGGAGCTTGAGAAGTTTCAGGTTATTGAGGCGCATAACGGCTTGGAGGCGCTGGATAGGATCCGCAAGGATCTTCCAGATCTCGTTATTCTGGACGTGATGATGCCCGAGCTGGATGGCTTTGAGACACTGAAGATGCTGCGCGAGATATCCAGCACGCCGGTGATCATGTTGACTGTGCGGGCTGATGAGGAAGATAAGGTGCGCGGACTGGAGCTTGGCGCGGATGACTACGTGACCAAGCCCTTTGGTGCCCGGGAGCTGGTCAGCCGGGTCAAGGCGGTCTTGCGAAGGACATCGGGGCCTGTCAGCGCGAAGGAAGCCATTCTGCAGATCGATGATCGCTTAAGTGTTGACTTCAACAGTCGTGACGTTATCGTGAATGGCGAGCGGATCAAACTGCGGCCCACCGAATTCCGTCTGCTCTATCATCTTATTGAGAACGCCGGTTGGGTTGTGCCTCACGAGATGCTTCTCGCGAAGGTATGGGGATATGAGTATCGGGAGGAGACTCAGTACCTCCGCCTGTACATCACGTACTTGCGCCAGAAGATCGAGGAGAGCCCCTCCGATCCCAAGTACATCCTGACTGAGCGTGGCGTGGGGTACCGGTTCGTTGATTTCCGGCAGGCGAGAAAGGATGTTGATGAGGGCACGGATTAGCGGTGTTGGTGGGTGCGCTACTGGTCTGGCCTTCTAGTGGCTTTCTAATGGCTTTCTTGTCTTGGTCTAACGATAGATTGTCATCATATGGGTAGTGGTGAAGCTTGGTGGGTGTGATAAGTAAGGTGAGGAGGTCCTGCGATGACGGTTTCACGATTCTACCCAAGGCGTGATGTGATGAGTCTGCGTGATGCGATGGATCGGCTGTTTGAGGAAAGCCTGGCGAGACCTGCGCGCGAATGGGACGACAGGACCTCGGCGCGAGAGTCTAGACTTCCGCTCGATGTCTACACTACTTCTGAGGAGATCGTGATTCTAGCTTCTCTGCCTGGTCTGACGCCTGACGAAGTGGATATCTCGATCGAGGGGGATGCGCTGACAATCTCTGGAGAGTTACGTGGACCATTGGAGAATGTGGACTATGTCTTCCAGGAGCGGTCGTTCGGCAGGTTCTCGCGCACGCTCACGCTGAATGTGCCTGTGGATGTGGAGCGGGTGGAGGCATCGTTCGAGAACGGTGTTCTGACGGTGGTGTTGCCCAAGTCAGAGCGGGACAGACCGAGGGTCATCAAGGTTGAGGGCCGATAGTCCACCTGGCTCGAACTGCGTGTTTGCAGGGGACAGGACATGGCGTCCTGTCCCCTTATTGTGTCATGTCTTGCTGCAAGGGACCGGATTCCGTACCGCGGCCGCATGCCGATGTGCACATTGTGGACAGTCGCTGTAGGAGCTGCGTCGTGATATACTTGCCGCTATACCTGAGGAGAATCTGGAGCAGATGAAGGTCCTAAAACGTCTGTTTGGCTATCTCACTCCTTACTGGCGGCAATTGATTGTCACGGGCTTTCTCCTGTTTGCCCATACAGGACTCAGCTTGGTGCCGCCTCTCCTGCAGCGTCAGATCATTGATGAGGTAATCGGCCGTCGTGACCTGTCGCTACTCGGCTTCTTGATCAGCGCGCTGGTCGGTGTGTACGCGGCGCTGCACCTGTCCGATCTGGGCGACATGTACGTTCGCCATAAGTTAGGGCAGCAGTTTATATTCGATCTCCGCGTGCGAATCTACGCCTACTTGCAGGAGCTCTCGCTGTCTTTCTTCGAGCGCACCAGGACCGGCGAGCTGATGTCTCGTGTTACTAACGATGTCAACTCACTGGAACAGTTTATCACGCACGGTGTGACGCTGACGATCGTCGACTTCCTGCGTCTGCTTGGCGCATGCGTCGTTCTGTTGCTGCTCGATTGGCGGTTGGCCCTGGTCGTCCTGGTCCCGCTGCCGGTAATTGTTATCTCCTTGCGGTACTTCAATCAAAAGGCGCGACCGATCTATCGCAGTGCAAGAGATCGCTTGGGCGAGATCAACGCGCGTCTGCAGGATAACCTGGCCGGCATACGCGTGATTCAGGCCTTCGGTCAAGAAGATGCGGAGTTGAGTCGATTTCAGGGCGACAGCAGGCGCTACTATAATGAGAGCTTGCGCGCGATCCGAACCTGGGCATTGTTCTTTCCTTTTCTGCACTTCATCGCCGCTATGGGAACCGTCTTGGTTCTGGGTCTGGGGGCCAGGATGGTGGTGCGTGATCAGATGTCCCTGGGCACGTTGGTGGCCTTTATGTCCTATATCATCTCGTTCTACGATCCTCTGCGTCGGTTAACCGAAGCGGACAATATCCTGCAGCAGGCGATCGCATCCGGTGAGCGGATCTTCGAGGTGCTGGACGAACGTCCTGAGATCCAGGATGTGCCAGGGGCGATCGTCCTTGAGGACTGCACGGGAGATGTGGCTTTCGAAGCGGTGAGCTTCCACTATGAAGCCAGTGAGGAAGTCCTTCGCGATGTCTCATTCCATATGGCGCCCGGGGAAATCGTGGCGCTTGTAGGACCCAGCGGGGCTGGCAAGACGAGCATTGCCAACCTGATCTGTCGTTTCTACGATCCTACGGATGGCCGTGTCCTTATTGACGGTCACGATGTGCGACATGTTCAGATCGATTCACTGCGTCGCCAGGTGTCAGTAGTACTTCAGGATACGTTTCTGTTCAACTCGACGGTGCGCGATAATCTACTGTACGGAAATCCGCGGGCCATTGAAGAAGAGCTTATCGCAGCCGCTAAGGCGTCGTACGCCCACGATTTCATCCAGCAGTTACCCCAGGGCTACGACACCGAGATTGGCGAACGCGGCGTCAGGCTGAGTGGCGGTCAGAAACAGCGCATCGCGCTGGCACGGGCGATTCTGGCCGACCCTAGAATCTTGATTCTTGATGAAGCCAGATCCTCTGTGGATGCGGAGGCAGAGTACCTCATCCAGCGCGCTATGGAACAGGTGATGAAGGGCCGCACATCGCTGGTGATTGCGCATCGCCTCAGCACAGTCCGGAACGCTGATAAGATCATTGTACTCGCCGATGGGCGGATTTCCGAGGTAGGGGGGCACGAAGAGCTGATGGCCTGTCAAGGACTCTACAGTCAACTGTACAAACGACAGCTTGACCTGGCCGTCAGGGAGGATTGAGCGGGCAACAAGCTCGAATCGCACTCAGCCAGCTAGGAGCAGGTTGTCACCTGCTTGATGGATGTATCCCGGCATTCGAGAAGCGCCATTCGCGCCATTCCAATGGCAGCGTCGGCGATCCATTCGCGGGCACGATCTTCGTTGAAGGTGACGTGCTGGTGGATGATCTGGCCGCGGCAGTCCAGTGCCAGGCTGGCCGAGACATACGGGCGATGTGACGAGCTTTCCGTCTGCGGTACAATTCGCCCAATTCCCAGTCCAATGTCCGTTCCCGCGGTTCTGCGGGCGTGGCGGGCCAGAGCGACTGCCTCATTCTCCTCAGCGGCGACGTGATTCAAGGCCGGGCCTGCTCCATCAAGTGCGTTCACGACAGCGCCATATCTGTACCAGCGCTCGCAGCCTGTCGGTTCACTCAGTCTGGCCGCTAGCATACCTCCTGTGCCGATCTCGGCGGATGCGATGGTCAGACCTGACTCGACCAGAAGATCGCCAAATGCTTGTGGTAGGCTGAGAGTGCCTTCTCCGAGTACGTAGTAGCCGAATTCTGCGCGCAGATACGCGATGTCGGTGTCTACCAGCGGATCCACGTCCGTAGATGACTGTCCTGTCGCGACGATCTCGATGGTGATTGTCCCGCGATTGGGGAGGAGACCGAGCAGTGGATTGCGCGTGCGGGCGAGGAGCGGGCGGATACGTTCGTTGATTTCGGATTCTGCGACACCGTACACTTTGAGAACAGCTCTGCGGACGACGTGGCCCGTTCCCACAAGCTCCCGCAAGCGGGGCATAATGAAGGTGTCGAGCATACCCTCTAGCTCAAACGGGACACCGGGTGTGACAAATATGTGCTTGTCACCGGTCTCCATGTAGAAACCGGCGGCAGTTCCTCGATCATTCTGGATAATCTGGCTGCCCGCGGGGATCTGGGCCTGGATGCGGTTGCTCTCGGGCATCGTACGACCGCGGCGAGTGAACCGCTCCTCCATCAGCTCCAGCGCGATAGGATCCTCCACCAGAGCTCGACCGAAGTGTGCCGCGATGACCTGTCGCGTCAGGTCATCCTCTGTAGGTCCCAGGCCGCCGGCGATAATGACGGCATCAGCCGTCGCCAGCGCGAAATCCAGAGCATCATCGATGGCGTGGGCATCATCTCCAACCGCGATGTGAAGCACGACATCGACTGGTATTGTAACGAGACGTTGCGAGACAGTCTGCGAATTGGTGTCCAGTTGGTATCCGCAAGTCAGTTCGTCTCCAATGGCAAGAATGGCGGCCTTCATCGCAAGATTTCCTCCGCAACCCGGTGACCAAGTTCGATGGAGTAGTTCGTCCCACGGTCCCAGGGGTATACCTGGCTCATATTGGCCATCCAAAGCCCTGGAAGGGGGGTTCGCAGTGGGGGAATGTTCCTGGCGTGGTTGAGAAATGGAATAGGTTGCGCGTACTTCTCCGCGAATACCCAGGCATCGCGGATCCAATCCTGGCTGAAGCATGGGTTGATTTTGGTAAGTCCGGGTTGATACGCTTCCAGGAGTTGGTCTTTGGTCGCTGTGAAGTAGGGATGATCGGTAGGCAGGTAGTCCCCGCAGTAGACAAGATGATCGCCACCGTAGTGCTCGGCGGAGATGTAGTTAGTGTGCTGGACCAGGCCCATGAAGGGGAAGCCCTCACTCGCGGGTATGTTGATCCAGTAATGCTCAGGCGTGAGTGGATGTCGTAGAGCCAGGACGAGGACAATGGCCCCCATAGATTGGAGCGATTTGAGACTCTGCACGTACTGGTCTGGCAGATCTGGCGTGAGTTGCGCGAGTGCGTGCGGTGGACAGGTCGCGATGACACGATCATGGCATGCCTGGCCATCGGGCAGGCGCAGGGTCACGTCGCCATGGCCTGCATCGATGCCAAGCACTTCACTTCTAAGGTGTACCATGCCCCCATCATGCTCGATCTGCTCAACCAGCAGATCGATGAATGCTTGAAACCCTCCGACGAAATACCCGAGACGCGATGTGCGCTTATGGAAACGGGCCCATAGCCACGCCATATTCACGTTGGCGAAGTGTTCCTCGCCGAACTTGCTCAGCAGCATGGGTTTCCAGAACACTTCGTACGACTGCTCGCCTGCAATGCGGCGCGTCCACTCCGCTGCTGTAACGCGTTCCAACGGTCGCCAGTTTCGCACGGTCTTCAGATAGAAGACTACCAACCCCAGTCGCAGGCGATCCAACACCGACAGCGGACGGAACCGGAGCACGCTTGTGGCGCTATCTAGCGGGTAGATGTTACCTTGGTGGTAGACCGAGGTGACAGGGCGCGGGAAGAACAGTCTATCTCGGGCGCCCAGTCGATCTACAAGATCGATAGCGTCCTTGTCTGTGGCAAACCAGTGGTGGTAGAAGCGTTCGAGCGACCATTCCCAATTGGGATCATGGAACCCTGCAGCAACCCCTCCTGGGTAAGGGCGCGTCTCGTATAGAGTCACCTTGTGCTGACGTTGCGTCAGGTCATAGGCTGCCGTGAGACCCGTAATGCCAGCACCGACAATGCCGATATCCATAGCTGCCCTTTCACGCTATCATCGGGATGACCTATGCCTGATCGCCAATGACTGCAGGTAGCTCACGCTCGAGATCGGAGCGCCCCAGTCCGGTTCGCCACATGAACCAAAGGCCAGTAAGTGTCTCGGTGCACCAGAGTACGGCGTGCAGTAGTGTCTGGTAACTGATTGCTATGTCTTTCGGGATACCGACCCGGCGTAGTACTTCAATTGCCGGAGCATCAAATGTGCCGACGTTGGCTGGCCCCGATGGCAACGCTGTGCCCAGGTTCGCTGCGCCGCTCATCAGCAGAAGCTGGTGGAAGCTGATGGAGAAGCCGAACGCATTCATAAGCAGGCGGTAGCTGATAGTCTCCGCCGTCCACACGCATACCGAAAAAAGCAGCACAAGCGTCAGTGTGGCAGCCGACTTCACACACGACAGCCCTCCCACGAACCGACCCACGATGCTGTGAAACTGTGTGTGGAAGCGAGACGGAGTCACTCGGTCGATGGTCCAGTTTGCCCATCGGCTGACTGGAGTTGGCCACAGGACAACGGCGTATACCAGCGCCAGGGCAGCGCCAAAGAAGCCTGATGCGACCAACACGGCGTAGCGAAGGTAGGTCGGGATCCCGCCGACGACTGCGGCCACGATGAGAAAGAGGACCATCGTTAACCCGTCGAAGATCCGCTCTACCAGAATGGACGCAAATCCGGCTGCAGCGGACACACCGTTGCGACGTCGCAGGAGGAAGACACGGACGATTTCTCCAGTCCGAAACGGATAGATGTTGTTCGCTCCTCGCCCTATAGCCATAGTGGGGAGCAACTCGCGTAGAGGGATGCGTCGCTCGCCTGAAAGCAGCGTCTGCCAACGCGCTGTTCGCGCGATCAGTGCGAACAGGTAGAGAATGACCCCTGGCACGATCCAGTAATACTGAGCCTGACGGAAGGCGTCGATGACTTCTTCAGGTTCTAGATGACGGACGGCAATGTACAGGAAGGCGGCGCTGATCAGTAGTCCGATGATCGCCTTCCAGTTGAGCTGAGAGTCCTGGCTATCGCTGGTGTTCACCCGTGTGTGCGGTCTCCGTTCACTTACGAGGACTTGGCGACTGAGAAACGTCATTCTACCACAGAGCAACTAGAGGACAACCGGTTCTGGTGGGGCTACGCCTGGATCATGCATAGATGAGGTTGCCTGGACGCCCGGCTGGTACTTCCGGCCGAGGACTATCTATGAGGACCGGATGCACTGACGTGTGCGTTGAGCTTCAACCGTGCAGTCTGGTGGAAAACGGTGTGATCCGGTGGTTCGAGGCGCTATCGGTATACGCCGCGGTATTCCGCGGGCAATAGCTCTGCGATGCGATGCATAATCAGGTCTGTGCAGTCATGCAGTGCCTGACCGCGGACCCGACCGTTTCGAGATAGTCTGAAGGGCTTACCCACAACAGCACGGATTGGCGTGCGACGCAATTTGGGGAGGTTGTGCTTGATGTTCTCGGTGCCGGTTATGGCGACCGGTACAATCGGCACGTCAGCTTTCGATGCCAGGTAGGCGGCGCCCGTCTTGCCGGGTTGGAGTGCATAGGAGCCACGAGCGCGGGTTCCCTCTGGTGCGATACCGAGGACCTCGTCACGCTGCAACACATCCAGCGCCTGGCGCAATGCTTGCCGATCCACTTCGCCGCGGTTCACCCAGATCGACCCCATGACGGTTAGCAGCGGACCGAAGAACGGGTTGCGCTTGTGTTTCACCGCGGCAAAGGCCCGGATAGTGTGGGGGCAGACGGTGAGCAACACCGGCGTGTCGAATACTGACAAGTGATTGGTGACCAAGATGTAAGGAGGAGGAGGAAAGTTCTCCACTCCGATGTACTCTCGGCGAAGGACCAATCTGAGCAGGGTATCGATGATGAAGCGTATCAGACCATACACTCGGGCAGCTCTCTCCTTGGTGAGGTTACTGAGCGCTTCGGCCCAATGCAGTGATGCTGAAGTCCGCGGGAGCATCGCCGTGTACTGTAAACAGCAGGCGGAAGGAGGCTGAAGCGCCTGGAGCCAGCGTGTTCTCGAGAGAGACTTCACTCAGGCGGAATCCGGTGACTAGTCCACCCTGGTCGTACGTGGTTGCAATGACGGTTACGCTTCCCGCGCCACGATCCTCGCTGGTGTTCTGTACGGATCCTCTCACCTCGAACTGGCTGTCCTGAGCCTGCCCATTGGCATCTGTGATGGCCACCGGCGTGAAGAGGCCCGCCAGTTCGCCCGCGGCTTCGGCACGGATCAGTTCCACCTGGCTGGCGGCCCAACCGGTCGGCGGCGCCGTGAAAAGAATCCCGAAGGGTGAACGTTCCCCCGGGGCAATTAGCTCGGCAGCGACGAAAGCATCCTTCTCGATCATCTGCTCACCGGCTGAGTCGAAGAGCGAAGCACGAACCTGAGCGTTGGTGAGTAGCGTGTCTGTGGTGTTGACAACTTCACCCAAGCACCACAGGCTGCCTACAGGTGTCTCATAGAAGGCGACTCCCTGAACCTCAAGCGGCAGAGGGGTGGGAGTGGGCAGCAATGACTCGGCCGACGACTCGGTCTCTGGCTGGGCGCGAGGGATGATGAGCTCTTGCCCGATCTGCAGTAGCGTGGGATCCTCAATGCCGTTGACGCTCTGCAGCAGGTCAGGGTCTACTCCGTAGTCGAACGCGATGCTGTAGAGCGTATCGTTACTCTGAACGATGTGAATGGTAGGCTCCGGGGTGATAGTCGGTGTTGCCGATGCCTCGGGTGGAAGGACGATAGGATCCGTCGCGGTGACGCCTACTGCAGGCGTCGCGCTGGCAAACGGTAAGTTGGGTGCAGGGGTCCCACCGTCCGGCGTTGGTGTGACCAAGCTGCCGCAGCCCGCCAGCAAGATGACCGCGCTCAGAGTGGCGATGGTCACCAGCCAGTTAGCCTCGCGATGAACTGGCATTCTTCTCATCCGTATCACAGATTTCTGTTGAGTGGTTCAGCGCCCATTCCAGCAGGGCCACGCCATTATACCATTATGTTGGGCAACTGGCGAAATAAATCGATAAACGAGAACCAGGATGTGCTGACCTGCGCATCCTGGTCGTGGAGGGTGAAGCTCGGATGTTGGAGAGCGGG
>JAAZAN010000034.1 GCA_012514315.1 Chloroflexota bacterium | reverse complement strand
GTCTCTCCGTCGATGATGATCTGTGCGCACCGTCCTGGGTGTAGGGCGGGGTAATCGCCGGCGACAAACTCCCCCTGCAATCTCAGTTCTCTCAAGAGAGCCTCGACTACCCCTTTTACATCGTAGAAGCCGTGCACGGTCCGGTCCTGACCCTTCAGCCATGAACGCTCTTCGCGTGGCCCGGTCATCACGACTGCCAGACGACGCGGCTCCTTCGGGAGGACTTCGTGTTCGATCGGCAAGTAGATCGAGCCAATCTCGAAGATGCAGACCCGCTCGGTGAAACGTAGGTTGGCCTGTGTCGTGCTGAGTAGAGAGGGTAACAGTGACTGTCGAAGGTACGCACGTTCCGACGACAGCGGATTGCGCACGCGCAGATAGGCAGCGGGGTCCGGATCCGGCCCGTAGGGATGCAGCTTGCCTTCATCTTCGATATTGACCAACGAATATGTGATGACCTCATCCAGGCCGCACCCGACCAGGATGTCGCGTATACGCTCCGCTCCCTCCAACCTGTGATTGGTGCGCTGTGGCGGGAGTTCATCCCGCATCAGCGTGGTGGGGAAGCAGTTATACCCCCAGATGCGACCAATCTCCTCGACCAGGTCGACGGGTTCGCTGACGTCCAGTCGATGGGAAGGAACCGTCACGTGGAGCTGGGCGGGCTCGGCGCTATCCGTGATCACAGCGTTCACAACCTCGAACTCGAGCGATGTCAGGATGCGCGTCATCTCGGCGGCTGAGATTTCAACTCCCAGGAGTCGTGTCACATAGTCTGGATCGAGATGGAGGGTTCGTTCCGGACAACGTCCAGGATACGCATCACCGATGATTCTGGCGACTGTTCCTCCGCTCAGTTCGGCGATCATCCACGCAGCGCGGGCGGCTGCCGCCGTGGCAAGCTCAGGATCAACCTGACGTCCGAATCTCTGGCTGGCCTCCGTGGTCATAGCAAGCAACCGTGATGTACGGCGTACATTCAGGAAGGAGAAGTTAGCTGATTCCAGGAGGATGTCGGTCGTTGTCTCAGTGACTTCAGTCTCGAGGCCTCCCATGACTCCGGCGATGGCGACGGGCCCTTGGCCGTCCGTGATCAGCAGCATATCGTCGTCAAATGTGTGCTGAACGCTGTCCAGCGTCTTCATCGTCTCGCCAGGGTGAGCCCGACGCACGATGATGGCGGGCAGATCGTCGCCGGATTGTGGTCGTAACGTGTGGTAGTCGAATGCGTGCAGTGGCTGGCCGAGTTCGAGCATAACGTAGTTTGTTACGTCGACAATGTTGTTGATGGGACGCATGCCGGCACGTCGCAGACGGGTCTGCACCCAGAACGGGGAAGGCTTCACAGCCACATTCTGGATATATGCAGCCGAATAGCGCGGGCATAGATCCGGGTCGGCGATTTGAAGCCGAAGATAGCTGGGAGCAGGAGTCAACTCGGTCGGATGACGATCCAGCGTCCGCAGTGCTTCCCTGTTCAGTGGGACCTGGAGAATCGCTGAGATCTCTCGGGCGATGCCTATCATCGAATAGAGGTGGCCGAAAGGTCCTTTGATATCGAACTCCAGGATCGCGTCGCCCAGGTAGTCGACCAGTGGTGTGCCAACCGGCGCGTCCTCTGGAAGATAGATGATATCCTCATGTTCATCGGAGAGGCCGAGCTCCTTCTCGGAACAAACCATCGCCCGTGATTCAACACCGCGGATCTTGGATCTCTTGAGCTTACGCACCTGGAGTCCTGTGGCGTGACCGTCATATAGGGCAGCTCCTTCCAGAGCAAATGCAACTTTGAGGTGCAAGTCACGTTGTCCCAGGTAGTTCTGAAAGCTCGGCGCACCGGTAACAACCGTCTCCAGCGCTGGGCCGCCATATTCTACGTCAGCCAGGACCAGCCGATCCGCATCGGGATGGGGACGCACTGCGAGGACTTCGCCAACGACGACCTTGTCCCTGTCCCAGGGAAGGTCGGACTGTGGTAGCCCGACATATTGGATCGTTTCGACCTCCAGTCCAGCCAGGGTGAGTCTTTCCGCTAATTCCTCAGGCGGTAGCTCAATGTTCACATAGTCGCGTAGCCAGGAGAGGGGAATTCTCATCTTATCCTCCTTCGTCGACAGCATTCCTGTCGAGGTTGATCTGTGCCGGAGAGATGTGGTCGGTTATAGATTCGTCGTACTGATGCGGCGCGGCTCTCAATCATAGCATGCCCGTGGCGGTTGGATCAGAACTGCCGTAGAAAGCGCAGGTCGTTGCTGTAGAACAACCGGATGTCATCGATACCATACTTCACGATCGCTGGCCTCTCGACGCCCATGCCGAACGCAAACCCTCCCCATTCCTCGGGGTCATATCCGCCGTTCCTGAGGACGACCGGGTGTACCATGCCGGCCCCAGCGATCTCCAGCCAGCCGCTGTACTTGCACATACGGCAGCCTGCTCCGGCGCACAGAATGCAGTCCATATCGGCTTCGATGCTCGGTTCAGTGAACGGGAAGTAGGAGCTTCGAATGCGAAGGCGGCGGTCCGGACCATAGAGCCTGCGCGCGAACTCGGTCAGTGTGCCGATCAGATACGTCATCGTGATCGCGTGACCGACCGCCAGTCCTTCCAATTGATAGAACTGGTGCTCCGATCGAGCTGTAATCTGCTCATAGCGGTAGCACTTTCCCGGCAGGACCACGCGAATGGGCTCAGGGTAACGCTCCCGCATGACGCGAATCTGGCCGGGTGATGTATGGGTGCGCAAGATAACGTCATCGTCGATGTAGAACGTATCCCACATATCACGCGCCGGGTGGTGCGGCGGCATATTGAGCATACCGAAGTTCATGACGTCCGTTTCCACGTCGGGGGCCTCATAAACCTGGAAGCCCATCTCAGCGAAGATCGCAAAGTATTCCCTCAGCGTCTGTGTGGTGATATGCAGATGTCCGGGTCCAATCGGACGGCCAGGTAGAGTGACGTCCAGTCGGTCTCGCTCCAGTGAGCGTTCGACCTCAGCCTGGCGGAGATCACGAGCGTGTGCCTCATACGCTGTCTCCAGCCTCTGTTTGACCTGGTTGGCCGCCTTACCAAAGGCCGGGCGGTCTTCTGCCGGAAGATCACCCACGGACCGGAGCAGGGTCGTTAGCGCTCCCTTCTTCCCGAAGTATCGCTTCTGCCACTCAGCTAGCGCATCACTGTCGGACGTTGTTTTCAGAGTTTTCAGAGCTTCCTTCTCTAGAACGTTCAGCCGTTCGAGCATTACTATACACTCCTCTTACTCACGCATCATGGCTGTGCGACAACGAAAAGCTCTCGTCCCTGGGGACGAGAGCTACGACTCTCCCGCGGTACCACCCCGCCTGGCTCCGAGGAGGAGCCCACTCATTACGCTGACGGTACCCTTGGGTACGATCAGCTACCCCTTCAACGCTGGGTCTGCGGAGCGAGCTACTTACCGGCATCCGGGTTCACTCGTCAGCTCAGGAGCGAACTTCCACGGAACTTCTCTGGGCCGGGCTCTCAGTCTATGGCCCCGCCTCCCTGGCAGTCTCATTCCGCGTACTCTTCTCCGTCGCAGCCTTTCGATCAATTCACTCTATAGCGCATTATCCAGCAAAGTGGCAGTTTTGTCAAGCGCCGGACCTTCGGTAAGCCCCTCGCTGTCGCACGACCTCGAACAGGATCACGGCTGCAGCCACAGCCGTGTTGAGCGATTCGACTCCAGCGGCCATCGGGATGCGCACGTGGCCAGATGCGAGCAATCTAGCCGTGTGACCAGCTCCCATCGCCTCTCCGCCCATAATGAGGGTACTGGGCGATGTCCAGTCGACATCGGTGTAGAGTGTCTCGCCATCAGCGGCAGCGACCCAGATTCGTGACCCGGTAGTCAGTTGCCGGATTGTATCCCAAGAGCGCGTGGCAGTCGGGACGTGGAAGTGCGCGCCCATCGCGGACCGGACCACCTTGGGGTTCGTGACGTCAACACTGCCAGGCGGTAGGAGCATCAGCTCAACGCCAGCGGCCCAGGCAGTGCGCATCATCGTGCCAAGGTTGCCTGGGTCCCGCACGCTGTCGACAATCATCGTGATGGTCGGCAACTGCGGGTACGGCAACTCAATGTAGGGAGCGACGGCCAGGATACCCTGGTTGGCCTGCGTATCTGAACACGCGCGCATCACCTCGTCGCTGACCGCGTAGCACGGAATGCCTGAGCCATCCAAAGCCGCCAGGAGCTGCTCCCCCCTCGATGCAGTCTTGCAATCCTCAGTATGGAATACGAAGCTGAGTTTTGCGTTGGCGCGGACGCTCTCCTCGATCAAACGCACACCCTCAAGGACGAACTGCTGCGCTTGTTGGCGCGCCCGACGGCGTTCTTGAAGCAAACGCACATGCTTCACCTTGCTGTTGCTGAGGCTGGTTATCCCACTCATCGTCGAACTGGCTCCAATCTGAAGGCTGCCAACTCCGGCGAGGCTTCGTCGACGAGCCTGTAACGGGGTTCTATGGATGACTGAGACAGCCACAGCATAACCAAAGAGAGCCGCGGTTCTGTTTCCCGCGGCTCTTGATGGCTCGTCTGGTTAGCTCTAGTGTGGCGGTATGCGTAGTACCTGGCCGACATAGATGTTAGCTGGGTTGCTGATCCCATTATACTGTGCCAGATAGTGATAGTTCAGGTTGTACCGCAGGGCAATGCGGAACAGATTCTCTCCAGCCCTCACCACATGGGTAGTGGCACTACCAGTCGATGGGGCTGGTGCAGGTGCACTGCCCGATGAAGGTATGGTCAGCCTCTGACCTACGTAGATCATACCTGGATTCGCAATTCCGTTCGCGCTGCTAACGGCCTGTACGGTTGTCCCATAGCGCAGTGCAATGCGGAAGAGGTTCTCTCCGCGCTGAACGACGTGCGTCGTCTGCCCTGTACCTGTCGACGTGGTCGTCGCCGGAGCTGTAGTGTCCGTTGTAGACGCCGCAGGTGGTTCCGTCGGGGCCGGCGTGAACGTGGGCGCCGCGGTGATGATCACCACTGGCTCAGTTGGTATGTCAGTCGGGACTTCAGTTGCCGCCTCAACTGGTTCAGGTGGAGCCTCTTCGCCTTCAACGGTTGCAGAGGGCTCCTCAACCGATTCCATTGCCGCTTCTTCCTCCGCGACACGCGTGGTGCGCGCTGCAGCAGTGGCCATGATATCCTCTTGGGATAGTTCGGCGACCACTTCACCCGCTGAGGTGACCGTCGCATCAGGAGCCATCTCCTTGTAGCAGCCAGTCGACAGTGTGAGGACGACCACAAGTCCTGTGATCAGGGCAAACATCGGACGGCGCGCCATCGATTTCATCGAGTACCTCCTGAGGGCTGTCACGCACCCATCGAGCGATTAGCATAGACATACTACCACAACAATCCTTGCGAGTCAAGTTGAAGCACACCTTGTCTTGCAGTGGAAGGCGCACTTTGTAACCTTACCTTGGCATGATGCAGGCGGCCCACCGTTGCGCCAGGTAGTCAAGCTTGACATAGGCTGTCCAGCGTGTTAATATGCCGTTCAACAACTGAATACACGGTATACGCTCATCCAGAGGGGTGGAGGGACCGGCCCGATGAAGCCCCGGCAACCAGAGTGAATCAGTGCCATTGTGACCGTACAGATGGTCGAATTGCTGACTCAAGTCAGTACGGTATCAGCTGCAGTGATGACTCCAGGTGCCAATTCCGGCAGAATGCATTCTGGAAGATGAGATGATGCAGGCGATTGTGAATGACAGCCTCTTCCAGATGGGAGAGGCTGTTTGCATTGATGGTCATCACGGTGTCAGACCGTGGGACGCAAGAGATTGCGCGAGTTGGAGGTAGATGATACATATGTCACAGAAATGGCGAATGGCCACACGCGAAGTGCACGCAGGAGAGGCACGCATCAAGCCAGAGAATGCTCTGACCACCCCGGTATTTCAATCCAGTACTTTCACCTTCGCGGACACGGCCGATCTGGCGCGGTTCACGGAGGCTCGTAGACACGGCGCCAGTGGCGCGCGTGTCGAATATGGTCGGTATGGCAACCCCACTGTAGCTGCAGCAGAACGCAAACTGGCCGAACTCGAAGACGGGGAGTCAGCCCTGCTCTTCTCAAGCGGCATGGCGGCGATCTCGTTAGTCCTCCTATCTTTCCTGTCCCAGGGGGCCCACGTTGTTATGACTGACGACTGCTATCGACGCACACGGCAGTTCTTGGGGGATTTCATCGGGCGTTACGGCGTTGACTCGACGGTGGTTCCAGTGGGTGATTATGGAGCTCTTGAGTCAGCGATCACCCCAAACACCCGATTAGTTGTTACGGAGTCGCCCACCAACCCCTACATGCGGATCGTGGACCTGCCGCGCCTTGTAAGCATCGCGCAGCGCCGCCACGTGAGAACGGTGATCGATAGCACATTCGCCACACCTGTTAACCAACGCCCTCTGCGGATGGGCATTGATTTGGTTGTGCATAGCGCGACGAAGTATCTGGGTGGGCATAATGATCTTCTTGCCGGCGCCGTAATAGGTTCCACAGACTTGCTGGCTCAGGTGCGGGAGACTCAGAGCATCATCGGGGCCGTGTGCGATCCTCACACAGCTTATCTGCTGATTCGCGGCCTCAAGACCCTGAGTCTGCGGATGGCTCATCAGAACAGGGTAGGGCTGGCCGTCGCCAGCTTCCTGGAACAGCATCCAGCGGTGCAGCGCGTCTATTACCCGGGTCTCGTGACTCACCCAGACTACACCATAGCATGTGAGCAGATGGATGGCTTCGGGGGGGTGGTCAGCTTTGAGCTTAATGCGGACCTGAAAGCGACGTGTCAGTTCGTCGACACGTTGAGGATCCCGTACATCGGGCCCAGCCTGGGCGGCGCTGAGAGCCTGATCGTGCCGGTAGCCCTGGCGAGTTATTCCGACTATTCACCAGAAGACCGCGCGGCGATTGGGATCTCGGATACTCTGGTTCGCCTGGCAGTGGGTCTGGAGGATGCAGACGACCTCATAGACGACATCCGCCAGGCGCTCGATTGTATGCTGACGTAGCGGTTCTTCTTGACGGTGTGCGGAATTGTGGTATCCTAAATGAAAACTTATTTCATTAAGAGGGACCTTCGTGACGGGGAGCAGTGATTGGGCACAACAATTGCGTGCTGCGGGTTATCGTGTAACGGGATCCCGTGGCGCCATTATGCGAGTACTGGCGGACACTCCGGTACCTCTGCCACCACAGCAGATCCTCGAGTCTGCGCGATCGTTTCATCAGCGACTTGGTCTGGTGACAGTCTACCGAACCCTGGCGCTGCTAACAGAACTGGGCCTGGTACACAAGGTGCACTGTGAAGAGGGTTGTCACGGTTATGTTGCTGCATCCCCAGGACATCGACATCTGCTGGTCTGCACGGACTGCGGAAGGGCCGTGGAGTTCGCAGGCGGGAATGATCTCTCGGGCTTCGTAGACCGTGTTGAGAGGAATACGGGCTACCGCGTGAGTAGCCATCTGCTTCAGCTATTCGGATTGTGCCCTGAGTGTTGTGACGCCACGTCTGATTCTTGACCAGGTCTTTCGTCGTTGGCATCGCATCAACGAAGCATGGATAGTGAGGAGCCGACATGAACACAGGGATGCGCACCTTCCTGATGGTCATACTACTGGTGGCCAGCACCGTGGTGCAGACCGGGTGTAACCCGCAGCCGCAAGGGGCTCAGAGCCCGTCACCGTCGGGTGCCGTGGTCCCGGCACACCCTCTACAGGTCACCGTGAGTATCCTGCCACAGCAATACTTCGTCGAGCGGATTGCCGGAGACCTTGTCACCGTGAATGTGATGGTTCTGCCGGGTGAGAATCCAGCGACATATGAACCCAAGCCCGAGCAACTCAGGATGCTGGCCGACTCTGCGGCGTATTTCAGCATTGGCGTGCCGTTCGAAGATGCTTGGATGGAGCGTATTGCCAGCGTCAGCAGCCGCATGCTCATCGTAGACACAGCCCAGGGCATCGAGCGTAAGCCTCTGGCCGAGACGGAACAGGAGATAGACGACGCCCAGGGATCCGAAGATGATCATCATAATCACGCAGAGGGCCTGGACCCGCATATATGGCTTTCGCCAAGGCTGGTCAAGATTCAGGCACACACCATATTTGAAGCGCTGGCAGGGCTTGACCCGCAACACGAGACAGTGTACAGGACCAACTTGGAGGCTTTCCTCTCTGACATCGATCGGTTGGAGGAAGACATTCGCGCGTCTCTGCGCGGTGTTCGCAATCGGAAGTTCATCGTGTTTCATCCGTCATGGGGCTATTTCGCCAACGACTTCGGGCTGGAACAGGTGGCCATTGAGGTAGGGGGGCAGGAACCCAGTGCAGCGGAGTTGGCCTCGCTGATCGAGTTCGCTAAACGGGAAGGGATTGATGTGATCCTGGCTCAGCCGCAGTTCAGCAGGCGGAGCGCAGAGACAATCGCGCGCGAGATCGGAGGCGAGGTGCTGCTGATCGACCCCTTGGCTCTGGATTGGCTGGATAATCTGAGTCAGGTAGCACGCGCGATGGCCGCGGTCCTGCAGTGATCTCGACAGGGTGATGATAGTTGGCAGGTGGCAGTTTGCGTAGAGGGGATGAGTAGATGAGCGAAAGTTCGGCAGATGAGATGGGCGATGAGATGATCTCGTTGCAGCATGTCTGGGCCGGCTACGGAGATCAGACTGTACTGGAAGACATCACACTTTCGGTCAGAGAGGGAGACTTCATCGGAATCATCGGACCGAACGGTGGCGGAAAGACAACACTGCTCAAGGTGCTACTGGGCCTGATCACGCCTCGCCGTGGGACAGTCCGAGTGATGGGACAGAGTGTAGAGAAAGGACGACGCTACATTGGCTATGTCCCTCAACTCGTCGAATCGGATCGAGACTTCCCGATCTGCGTGCGGGATGTAGTCCGCATGGGGCGACTGAGTTCTCGTGGCCTTTTGAAAAACTACCAGCATGAGGATGATGTAGCAGTGATCAATGCGCTACAGAGTGTTGATATGCTCGACCTCCAGAACAAGCCATTCGGAGAGTTATCCGGCGGCCAACGTCAGCGCGGGTTCATCGCGCGTGCGTTGGTGGGTAACCCCAGAGTGCTGTTGCTGGATGAGCCTACGGCAAGCGTTGACTCACGGGTGAGCGCCAATGTGTACGAACTCCTCTACCATCTGAACGAGCGAGTCACGATCGTTATGGTCTCACACGATCTGAGCGCGATATCTGCTTACGTCAAATCGGTCGGCTGTCTCAATCGACGACTCTTCTATCACGGTGACAAAAACGTCACACCTGATATGCTGGAGGCCAGCTATCATTGCCCCGTCGATCTAATCGCCCATGGAGTGCCGCATCGGGTATTTGCGGAACATCAGATGCAGGAGGTATCCGAATGATCGCAGCACTTCAATATGACTTCATGCGCAACGCGCTGGCTGCCGGGCTCTTAGTCAGTATCGCTTGCGGCATAGTTGGCGTGTTCGTAGTAGTCAACCGTATCGTCTTTATCTCGGGTGGCATCGCCCATGCCGCATATGGTGGTGTCGGGTTGGGATACTTCCTGAACCTAAATCCCGTGTTGAGCGCGATAGCCTTCAGCGTGATCTCAGCGGTTGGCATGGGCGTCGTGCAGCGGAAGACGAGACAGCGAGCGGACACCATTATTGGCGTCCTGTGGGCCATCGGCATGGCCGTGGGCATTCTCTTCATTGATATGACAGAGGGCTACAAGGCTGATCTGATGAGTTACTTGTTTGGCAGTATACTGGCTGTGCCCTCTGGTGATCTGCTGGTTATGCTAGTGCTTGATCTGATTATCATCGCGCTCGTGTTTCTGTTCTATAAGGAACTGGTGGCCATGTCTTTCGATGAGACATTCGCCACAGTGCAAAATGTGCCGGTTGATGCAATCTACCTGGTCCTGCTCAGCCTGATCGCGTTCACTGTGGTGATGATGATGAGAGTCGTGGGTCTCATTATGGTGATCGCAATGCTGACCATTCCAGCCGCCATCAGCGGTCTGTT
>JAAZAN010000033.1 GCA_012514315.1 Chloroflexota bacterium | reverse complement strand
TTCGCGTCGAGTGTCCACCGGACGGAAGTCCATCGACAATGACCTCACGCAGCGTGAACGCCCCGTCCGCATCAGGCTCACTCAAACGCACCACCCGCGTCGTCTCACCCACGTAGAGCGATCCATCGGCGTAGAAGGCGATGCTACTCGGTGCATTGAGCCCGGAGAAGACCACCTCCAGACCGTCCGACACGCCATCGCTGTCGCGATCTGGCAGACGGACGATACGCCCCGCCCCCCGCTCGGCCACATAGAGCTGTCCGTCGGGTCCCACGGCCATCATCCGCGGGTCGCGCAGGCCGCTCTCGAACACCGATATCCCAAATCCCGCCGGCAAGTCCACCGCGTCGGCAGGTGGAACTACGCGGGTTGGGTTCGGGCTCGGTTCGGTCACCTCAGGCTCAGCAGGCACGGACGTCGTTGTTGGCGATAGAGTCGTCGAAGTGGGCGGTTCCGTCGTCGGGACGGCGGTCGGCGTTGAAGCAGGGGGCTGCTCCGTTTCGGGTGCTGGAGTCACACTCGCGGGTACAGGCAGATCCGACTGCAACCGACAGCCGGACACAAGCAGAGCGATGAGCACCACGACGACCATTGTTGTCCGTTCTCCACACATGTCCTCACCTCCATCCCGCCAACATAGCGGGCGGGACGCTCATCTTGTTCTCATTGTACCCAGAACGCAGCGATCGACGAGTGGGGGGCGAAGCGGCGCCTTGCAGACAGCGCCAGCCAGACAGCTGGCGCTGACAGCGGTGACGCCGGCCAACGAACAGCAAGCCAGCGCATCATTGGCGGCGATTTGCGCCACGTCGCGGCCACGATATACTGGTGCTGTGTTCAGCATGTTGTGAGGCCTCACCAGCCCGGGTGAGGGTTGTCCCGATAGGTGCGTCGAGTTGGATTATTCATCCGGCCGAGGCCGAGAGGAACGGTGGGCGCTATGACTCACGTTGAGGTCGAAAGCAGCAAGGAACCGATCCGTCTGTTCAAGTCCGATTTCCTGGAGTTCTTCACCCACATCCATCCCGCTGTTGTCGCCGTCATCTGGGCGCCGGTCACTGTCTACTTCATCTACAGGGCCATCGCGTCTCGGCCCGGCGGCGTCTCACCTATCTACATCCCGATGGCGCTCGTGCTGGGGCTGGTGCTCTGGACGCTGGCAGAATACTCGCTGCATCGCTTTGTGTTCCACTTTCGTCCGCGCTCAGCGCGGCAGGAACGTGTGTCATTCCTCTTTCACGGCGTGCACCACGCCCAGCCGATGAGCAAGACCCGGCTCGTCATGCCACCGGTGGTGAGTATCCCCCTGGCGCTGCTCTTCTATGGGTTGTTCTATCTTCTGTGGAGCGTGATTCTGCGCGTACCACACTGGACAGCGCCGACGTTCGCCGGCTTCACCGCAGGCTACCTGGCGTATGATATGCTACACTACTCGATGCACCATTTCAAGATGCGGGGGCGAGCGCTGCAGGCCATACGCAGGCACCACATGGCGCACCACGCACGGACTCCCAACCTCCGTTTCGGGGTCAGTACCCCGCTGTGGGACTGGGTGTTCGGCACAGAGCCAACGTAGTCTCGGTATTCGCCAGGGGCGCCTGCGCGTCAGGACGCTGTCCCGCTAAGGCTCACCGATTACGAACGAGGCCGTCTGCTGCAGTTCGCCCTCAATGAAGAGATGAACTTCGTAGGAAGCTGGCAGAAGCGGCTCCCCGGATGTCGAAAATACGTGGACCTCGTAGCGACCTTCCTCCTTGCCGTCCCAGACTTGGGTCTTGGACAGTACCTCCGCACCATCTCGATACCAGGTCCGTGTCCATTCGACATCTGGCCCCATGCCGGCATAGTTGAACGAGGCATAGACCCTCAGAGTACCTTCGGGGAAAGCTGTCATCGGGTCAACAGCGTGATTATCACTGTCGACATCGGGTGATGTGGTAATGGCGCCAAAGGCAGGTCGTGCCAACGCGAAGCCCGGAGTGGGCGCCGCTTGGTCCGGACAGTCGTTGTTGATCAACGTGGGCGTCGCGGTGTCGCCCACGTGGATACCGATCGGGTTGCCGGTGCACGTGTTGCGCGCCACTTCAGGCGACGCCTCATCAATGACACGGATACCGACCTCCCCGTTGCCCGAACACTGGTTGCCTCTCGCGGCCCCTGCGGCCTCATGGTAGAAGCCGATGCCGCTCCTTCCATTATCATCACACACATTCTGCGCCAGCAGCGGCTGAGCCTGTTCCTGTACACCGATCCCATCCCAGCCATTCCCGTAAGACTCGTTACGGCGGGCCTGTCCACCAGATGAACCCCAGAACGTGATGCCGTCCTTTCCGTTCTCCGTACTCAGATTGTCGCCCAGTACGGCCTGGGCGTCTTGATAGAGGGCGATGCCGTTGAGATCATTCTGATCGAAGCGACTCGCGCGCACTTGTGCAGAGACGATTCCAGAAAGAAAGAGACCATCGCCACCGGCAATTTCCTCCTCACTGTAGACTGCTCCCGTGAACCGACAATCGGTGATACTGACTTCGCCCTCATCTGCAGCGACTACATCGGCCCAAGCTGCGCCTTCATACTGAAACGTAATACCCTCCAGTACAAACGGACCGGCTCCTGCCAGTCTCACCACGTACTCGCCGCTATCACCCGTGACGACTGTCTTGTCCATTCCCTGGCCCTGAAGTGTGAGGGCCTTGTCTATCTCCAACGCCGCCGTCAGCTGATAGATGCCCTCACCGATGATGACTGTCGAGCCTTCATACGCAGCCCGAACCGCCTCATCGAGAGTGGCATAGTCCCCGCTGCCATCTTCATAGATATGGATTGTGCCCGGGCCAGGCGTACTGGTCGGCGTCGCGGTCGGCGACGGCGTGAGCGTTGGCTTCGGAGTGCTCACCGGCTCCGGTGAGGACGTTGACGTGGGAAATGGAGAAGCAGGCGGCAACGAGGGATCAGTCGGTGTCAGCGGGGCCTGCTGTGGTACACTGCACGCCAGGGCAGGCGCAATGATCAGAATGAACAGGCACAGTGGCCGCAATACACTTCGCATCGATTTCCTCCTCTTCCGGTGTGGATACACAGCACGCTCCTTGACCGCAGTATATCCGCTGGTAGAC
>JAAZAN010000225.1 GCA_012514315.1 Chloroflexota bacterium | reverse complement strand
AGGACGGCCTGTTCGATCTTGGCGATCACCTTCAGGTGGTCGGGCGACCAGGCCAGGTGGAACGTGAACGGGAAGTACGACTCGCAGAAGAACCGAAAATCACGCTGGGCTTGTCGTTTTCGCGGTGGGTTGACCACCTCGGGCAACTCGCCGATGTCGCGGCCGGCCAGTGCGATCGCCGCGTTGCGTGCCCGGGCGCGCTCCTTCACTGTCGCGTAGGGATCGTCCGGCGGCTCGGGCTCGGGGCGGTGCCGCATCTCGACCAGCCAAGCGACGTAGCGAAACAGATCGACATGCCGGGCGTCGCCGACCCGGTAGCCCGCGCGGACGCGGTGGCGGTGCAGTTGCCGCTCGTTAATCACCTCGCCCAGGGGCGTGGAGTTGAGCAGCTTGCACAGCTCCGTCGGTCGCAACTTGCGAATGTCAATCGCCACGATGCGTCATCTCTCTCACGAGCCAAGCAGCGTACTGGACCAGACTGACCGTCCCATCGGGATTCACCGGCGCGCCGGCGACGATGTCGGCCTCGAGCATGGCGACGGTGACCGGCCGCGGGCCCATGGCCGAGAGCACGCGGGCCAGGTCGGCAAGCCGTAAGCCCTGGGGGTCGAGCCGTCCTTCGGCGTTATGCTCGCTCATCGGGTGCTACGCCTGGGCCAAAAAGTATTCCGCCAAATCGATGCGAATGGTCGCGAACTGCGCTTGAGCTCTGGTTGAAAACATGGCTCATGTATGAATGTACAAACCAACTTCCACTACACAATGCGAGGACAACGAAAATGAGCCAACGCCAAAACACCACGAAGACCAACGACCTGGGCGACGACCTGCGGATCACCAAGACCACCCGCCGGGCGGCCGGTAGCGGCACCTGGGTGATCGGAAATGTGGCGTATTCATTAATGTGGTGGTGCCGACGCAATTGCCTCGGCCGGAGGGCAATGGTCTCGGTGGACAACACATTAATATCCGGTTCGAATGGGGAATCCCCTCTCGGAAAGGAGAAGTCACCATGTTCGAAGACCTGTACCGGAGGAGAGCCTATCGGGCTCTCCACACATCTGGCCCTCTTGCACAAGAGCGCGAGCGGTTTCTGAGGTTCCTGGCTTCCGAAGGGTTCAGTCGCGACACCCTCATAAGAACCGCCTATCTGATCTTGTGCGTCGCTCGCATGATCGATCTCACCACGAACGACAGCGTGACGATCAGTCAACTTCAAAAGGCGGCTCGCGCGTGGACGCGGAGCAGGCTGTACACGTCGCGTGCCCGAGGCGGGAGCCGTACGCGGGCAAGGAGAAGATTCGTGCGGGCGGCCACAACTTGGCTTCGCTTCATGAACCGATTGCGTGAACCAATGGCCAAGCGCCTGCAGCATGAAGATTTGGTTTCTGATTATGCCCACTGGATGGAGAGTGAGCGAGGGTTGGCTGCCAGTACCATCTGGCACCGCTGTGACACGATTCGCGGCTTCCTGTCCTGGTATGAACCGCGAAGACCATCCCTTACGGCAATCTGCTTGAAGGATATCGATGCATTCATCGCCTGCGACAAGCACCGAAGGTGGTCTCGTGATCTGGTTCGGCGAAAGCTGACCGATTTGCGAGGCTTTCTCAGGTATGTCGCGCTCCGCGGTCACTGCAATCCATCGATCCCGGCTGGCATACGTGGTCCTCGGGTGTACCGATACTCGAACCTGCCTCTTGGGCCCAAACCGGAAGAGGTGAAGCGACTGCTCGACAGCATGAACACTGATAGACCCGTCGACATTCGAGACCGGGCGATGATCATGCTCTGCGCCGCCTACGGTCTGCGTGGGTGCGAGGTGCTGCGGCTGAAGCTGGAAGACATCGACTGGGAGCGCGACGAGCTCCACATTGTGAGGACCAAGAACAACGTGATATCGACGTTTCGCCTCGTACCAGCCGTCGGAAACGCGATTTATCGTTACTTGAAGGAAGTCCGTCCGCGGTGCCTTCGGAAAGAGGTCTTTGTGACGCTGCCTGCGCCGCACCACGCGATGGTCCGAATGCATCACGTGGTCGCACGTCGCCTGAAAGCGCTGGGCATTGCGGCGCCGCTGGCGACTCCGCATGGTATACGTCACACTTTGGCCTGCCACCTGATGAGCAAGAACCGGCCACTGAAAGTGATTGCGGACATCTTGGGCCATCGCAGCATAAACTCCACTCGCATCTATGCCAAAGTCGACCTTGCAGGCTTGCGTCATGTTGCGCTCCTTGATCTCGGAGGTGTGCTATGAAATTCCGACAAGTCGCAGATGCTTACGTCAGGTATCGGACGTCGCTCGGCTTGGTGAATGGCGTAGAGGCACGCAACCTGAGGATCTTTTCCGGCGAATGTAGAGGTTGCGATATCTCTGAGGTCACCCCGGAGCTGATACAGAAGTTTCTTTCCAGGCAGACTCCTTTCATGCGCTGGAGGCATTATCAGAACCTGAAACTCTTCTACCGCTATGCGATCGCCCGTGGATACGTAGCGCGGTCCCCGTTGCCCGACGAATCGCCCGTGATGCCGTCTCACATGAAGCCGTACATTTACTCTCGACCAGAGTTGAAGGCGCTTTTTGCCGAAGCGAGCCAGATTCGAACGAAGAGAAACGATCCGCTTCTCGGTATCACGTTCCAGACCTT
>JAAZAN010000224.1 GCA_012514315.1 Chloroflexota bacterium | reverse complement strand
CCCTCCCAACACGGCTGAATACAGGTCAACCGGGACGGTCACGTGAAGATCATCGTCCTTGCGCTCCAACTGCGGATCGGGCCTTACCTTCACTCTCAGATACAGGTCCCCGGATTCTCCACCTGCGGCGCCAGGACTGCCCTCCCCCGACATCCGCACTCGGGTACCCGATCGGGCGCCTGCCGGAATACCGACCTGCAATTTGCGGCCATCCTTCTCCAGTACGCGTGTTGTCCCCTCATAGGCTTCCCGCAGGTCAATCTCAACTTCCTGCTCGTAATCCTGCCCACGTTCGGGGCGGACGCGATACTGAAAGCCGCCGGGTGAGCTCCGCGGCGCGCCGCCGCCCACACCACCGAATATCTGGCTGAAGAAATCGGAGAACGGACTGCCGCCACCGAAAAGATCCTCAACGTCCTCCGGCGTGCCATAGCGAACGTGAACCCTTTGGCCACCTGGCCCACCGGCCTGCCACTGGTTCCAGTCAAAGTCACCCGGCTGTCGCCCGGTACGCTGCCAATCCTGCCACGCGGATCCGAGCTGGTCATACTTCCGGCGCTTCTCGGGGTCGGAAAGTACCTCGTGGGCCTCGTTGATCTCCTTGAATCGCTCCTCAGAGCTGGCATCACCTGGATTGACATCAGGATGGTATTGACGTGCGAGCTTGCGGAAGGCGCGTTTAATCTGCTTTTCATCGGCGTCTCGGCTCACGCCAAGAACCTGGTAGTAGTCCCGATATTCCATAACCGTATTCTTCCTTCCGTCCCGGCCGGCTAGATCGCTACGACTACCTGAGCCGGTCTCAATAGCCGTCCGTTCAGTTGATAGCCCTGCTTCAGTACGTTCACGACTGTCTCCGGCGGCACGCCAGCACTCTGGTGGGGTACCGTACCAACCGCCTCATGCCACTGTGGATCGAATCTCTGTCCTCTCGCATCAATTTTCTCCACACCAGCATTGGATAAGAGTCGCTTCATAGCCTGATGCGTCACCGAAACGCCCTTCCTGAGAGACTCAAGATCCGCACCCTCAGCGGTCAAAGCAAGTTCAAGGTTGTCACTGGCGCCGAGAAATTCACTGAGCAATCCCTCTCTTTCCTGCCGGATCTGTTCTTCGGCCAGACGCTGTTGACGTTTGCGGAAATTCTCCATCTCCGCTTGCAGACGCAGAGCCCGATCGCGCCACATGGCGACATCGTCCAATTCCGTGTCCGATTGCCTTGTTGCTCGTGATGTCGGCGTACCCTCTGGTTTCACTGCCTCGTGTTCTGCTGGCCTGATGCATGTCCCACCAATATGGTCAACACGCCCAGAGCCAGATCGCTCGTCTTCATATACCGCTGCTTCACGTTCCGTAACGGGACGCGCCGCCTCATCCACCAGCGGTCGGCGAGATATCTTTCGCTCGTCCACCCCGACGGTCGATGGTCGTACGCGTACCGGGACTCTCACTACTCTGCTCATGGATTGTTCCTTCCCATAACGATACCCTCCTGCAGATCCGATGGCCTGCAGGAGGGTATCGTCAGTCACACTTACATCTCGTGGAACTCGCCTTCCACCACTTCTTCGTCGCCGTCCGGCTGCGGGCCAGAACCAGGCGCTGGTCCTGTGCCGCCGAAGCCTGCGGACCCATCCTGCGGGCCACCGGTCGTTTGCTGTTGCTGAGCATACATCTGTTGGCCAATTGCATAGCTGGCTTGCTGCAACTGTTCAATCAACTGCTTGATACGACCTGCATCCTCGCCATCCTTTGCCCGCTTGAGGTCCTCAACGATCCCCTCAATCCGACCTCGGTCGGATGCAGCGACTTTCCCATCCAGCTCACGCAGCATCTTCTCGATCTGGTGAATCTGAGCATCGGCTGTGTTACGGGCATCGATCAGCTCCTTGCGCCGTTGGTCTTCAGCCTCATGTCGCTTGGCCTCCTGCACCAGGTTCTCCACCTCATTCTGGTTCAGATTCGTTGTGGCCGTGATTCGGATCTGCTGCTCCTTGCCGGTTGCCTTGTCCTTGGCGGACACATTCAGAATCCCATTCGCATCAATGTCGAACGTCACCTCGACCTGAGGTACGCCACGGGGCGCGGGGGGAATCCCCTCCAAGTTGAATCGCCCCAGGCTGATGTTATCCGCCGCCATCGTACGCTCCCCCTGCAATACATGGATCGTCACGGCGGTTTGTCCATCCTCTGCTGTGCTGAATGTCTCACTCTTGCGCACAGGAATCGTCGTATTGCGCTCGATCAGAGGGGTCAGCACGCCACCCAGAGTCTCAACACCGAGAGTCAGCGGTGTCACATCCAGCAAAAGGACGTCCTTCACATCACCCTGCAACACACCGGCCTGAATTGCTGCACCAATACCAACGACCTCGTCCGGATTCACCCCTTTGTGAGGTTCCTTACCGCCGGTGAGCTTCCGGACCAATTCCTGAATCATGGGCATCCGAGTAGCGCCGCCTACCAAGACGACTTCGTCCAGGTCAGTCGCCTTGACCTTAGCGTCCTGCAATGCGCGTTCGAATGGTCCTCGACATCGCTCGACTAGATCCTCGGTCAATTGCTCGAGCTTGGCCCGTGTCAACTTCACCTGGAGATGTTTGGGCCCTGATGCGTCGGCAGTTACAAACGGCAGGTTGATCTCTGTCTCCAGTACAGTCGACAACTCGATCTTGGCTTTCTCCGCAGCCTCGTTCAGACGCTGCAGTGCCTGCCGGTCATCCCGCAAATCGATCCCTTGATCCTTCTTGAACTCGCCGGCCACATAATCAACAATCCGCTGATCCCAGTCATCACCGCCCAAGAACGTGTCGCCGCTCGTCGCGCGGACTTCGACAACGCCCTCACCGACATCCAGGATAGACACATCGAAAGTCCCGCCACCCAGGTCAAACACCAGGATCGTCTCGTCACCCCGATTGAGTCCATACGCCAGGCTGGACGCGGTCGGCTCGTTGATGATGCGCAACACCTCAAGACCAGCAATCTGCCCGGCATCTTTCGTCGCCTGGCGCTGACTGTCATTGAAGTACGCCGGAACCGTGATCACGGCTTGGGTCACAGGTTCGCCCAGGTAGGCCTCCGCATCCT
>JAAZAN010000223.1 GCA_012514315.1 Chloroflexota bacterium | reverse complement strand
CGCGAATCGTCTCGGGACCCGTCGCAGGCGCGCGGGCCTTACCATAGGCCTTGAGCGGGCTGTTGCCGGGCAGCGGAAACTGCCGGCGTTGGTCGACCAGCCGGAGGTACGCCCGAAACTGATGGAATCCGAACACCGCCTTCTCCGACAAGGGGAGGGCCTTCAGCCGCTGGGCGAGAATCCCCATGCGATTGCCGGGGTTCCACCAGGTCTCGCTTTCGGTGACACCGCTCAAGATGAAGGGGATCTCCCTGGTTTGCGCGATCTGGTACAGCACAGCCTCGATGCCATAGTGGCAGAACATGCACTGGCCCCACGTCGTTCCGGTTCCGGCCAACGACATCAAGTGGTTGCGCAGGAGATCATACTCAAGGTTGTTGCGAGATTTGACGACGAGCAGCTCAATGCCCAGATTCTCACACACCGCTTGCGCGTTTTCCCGTGCCAGATCGACCATGAACGGGAAATCGTAGGAGACCGCCAGGGCGCGCAGCCCAAACCGCTTCCTGGCGAGATAGGCGACGTAGCTGCTGTCCTTGCCCCCACTGATGCCCAGCACACAATCGTAGGCCGCGCCGCGGTGGGCGTGTATCTTCTCGAGAAAGCGCGCCTCACCCAGCAGCTCCGGCTTCTCATAGCTGAGGCAGTAGTTGCAGACACCCTCGCCATCGAAGGTGATGCCAGGATAGGTACTGGGCATCAGGCAGCGCGTGCAACGGGTTGTCATGGTCGTCATATCCCCCAGGCTATCCGCCTGTCTCATCCTCTGGGCGATTCCAAGGAACATCCACGGTCTTGATGAAGTGCGCCGGCACGCCCCCGACCACGGTGTAGGGAGCCACGTTCTTCGTGACCACAGTGTTGGCGCCGACAACGGCGCCTTCGCCGATGGTGACATTCGGCAGGATCACGGCACCTGTACCAATCCAGGCGTCCGAGGCCACGGCGATAGAGCCTTTGTGTGAGTTGACGTAGGGCACAATCCGGGACTCATTGGGCTGCGTGTGCAGCACGAACGTGACGCGCGGCGAGATCGAGGCGCGATCGCCGATCGTCAGGTTGAACGCCGTGCCTCCCAGATCATCGATGATGATGATGTCCTCACCGATGTACGCCTGGTCGCCGATGACGTAGCCGCACATACGCAGCAAGCGTATGCGCAACCCACGACCGGGCACATGCTTGGCAAAGAGCTTGAGCAGTTTCCGCTTGAGTTTGGTCAGACCGGAGTTGGCCATAGCAGTTCTCGCGCGATCCGCGTCCTCCTGGGTATCAGATGTTCGCCGCAGCCTCATTGATGGCGCGGGCCATGGTCTCGATGTCGCGCGTCCGGAGGCTATAGTGAATCGGCACCAGCAACACCGTCTTCGCGAGCGCCTCGGCATTCGGGCAGTCGCCGGTGTAGCCGTAGTGTGCCCGGGCTTCCTCGGCGATGTTGTCGAGGTACTTGGAGGTGTCGATGCCCTTGCTGAACAGGTGCTGGGCCATCTGGTCCCTCCGGGCCGTGTCGTGGAACCGGAGCGCGAACTGCTGCCAGTTGGCGTGGCAGCCGTCATTCTCGGCCGGCAGGCTGAATCCGTGAGGCGCAAGCTCACCAAGAAGCATGCGCGCGTGTTCCCGCTGGATCTCGATCTTCTCTTCGAAACCGGCGATGCGCGTCTCGATCAGCGCGAGATGGGTGGCGGCGATCTGCTTCGCATCGAATCCGCTCTTGGCCGTCAGGTTCAGCTTCTGGTCGAGCCGTGTGCCGACAGGGTAGCCGACCAGGCCGTACCAGGGACGATGGTACAACGTCGCCTTGGCAAAGGTCGAGAGGGCGTGGGCGAGCATCGAAGGCCCAGACCAGGGCTCGAAGGTCTCGACCGTCTCGGCGATCCTCCGCCTCAACCCGGGGTCCGCGCAGAGGATGGCGCTGCCCTCTCCGGCCGAGAGATACTTGCCGCAGCGGAACGAGAAGAACGCGGCCGTCGACAGCAGCCCGGTCGGTTTGTCCTTGTAGGTACTGAAGAGCGACTGCGCGCAGTCCTCGATCACGGGCAGCGAATCCGTAACAGCCGCGATCGCGTCCATATCGCAGGGGTGGCCGAACATATGCACGGCGATGACGGTGGCGAGGTCCGCTCGTTTCCTGTCGATGTCCTCCGCGGAGACGTTGTAGTCCTCGACGCCCGAGTCCAGATAGCGCGGGGTAAGGCCCGCCTGGCAGATGGCATCGGACACGACCGAACAGCAGAAGAGCGGAACCCCAACGTTGGCCCCGGCGGGGAGGTGCAGGGACTTGAGGATCGCGTACAGCGAGGCCCTGCCGGACGTGGTCCAGACGGGGCGCTGATCGAAGAGGCGTTCGATGCCGGCGGCCTGTGTGCCGCCAGTGCGGAGGCCGGCCAGCGCCGCATAGAGCGCCCCGAATCCATAGTCCCAATTGTTCCTGGGCATGAGCATCACCTGATCACGAAGTCGCATAGTGCCCCCGGTGCTTCTGCACGGCGTGGGACCTTCCTGTACGCACAGCCAGGAGGGACACACACCAGATGATCAGACTGAAGACGACCATCTCGCCGGCATCCTCAATGATGTCCAGGGCGAGTCTGATCGCCGGGCCAGGGCTGAGAACGGAAGCCGCGTCCACGATTAGCCCGAAAAACACGAGAGCCAGGAGTAACAGCAGCATAGCCCGCGACGTCTTCCTGAAGAGGTCAGTGCTGCGGAGGTAGGTGAGGGCCAGAACGATGCTCAAGGGCATCCCTGCCAGCGCCAGGACAGCCAGCTCATAGACCCGCGGCGGCAGAGCCGGGATGCCCCAACGGAGACCGGCGTGCGTCGCGAGATAGTGCCCGATCGTCTGATGCACCAGCAGGGCATCGTCGAGCAGCATGAACGAGAATACCAGCACCCACACGGCGAAGGCGGTGACCCGGGTCGATCTGAGGATGTAGATGAACAGAATGACGATGCAGAGCAGTTTGGCGAGGTGGTAGATCTCCAGATAGGCGCTGATATGGGCACCGGCGGGCGAGGCACTCGCCACCACGACGTGCTTGATGATGTGCAGCACGGTGGAGAAGACGTCAGCACTCAGTAGCAGGAGCAGCAGCGACGCGCGCTGCACACTTGCTTTCGGCGTGTTGTGGGATCGGGAGTTCATCTGATCGAGCGCCCGCGCGACGCCACGACGCGCCCCAGCAGCGGCACCGCTTGCCAACTGGGACCCGGAGCACCCGCCGGTCCTGAGCATGGGATTCGTACAATCGCCGAGATTCTGCGCACAATCCTGACGCCTAGTCAACGTCTCGCCCACCCACTGTGCCCTGTGTCAGGGGAATCTGCTGGCGGGCATTGCCCTGTTCCTCGCGCGGGCGCATAGACATATATGCTTCAAGCAGGTGCGGGATGGAATACTCCCACGCGAGCGTGGTTCCCACCCGCTGCCGACCGAGTGCCCCCATTCCGGCTCTCTCCTGGGGGTGATCCATCAACCATGCAACGTTCCGCGCGAAATCCAGCACGTCGTTAGGCTGTGCATAGCACGCTGCATTCTGAGCCGAGTAACGCGCCTCCTTGAGATCGAACGACACCACAGGTTTGCCAAGTGCCATATACTCCATCATCTTGGTCATCGTCGACATGTCATTCAACGGGTTCAGTGGGTCGGGATGTATGCAGATATGTGTCGTTGAGAGAATGCGTAGTGCATCTTCATCGGGTATTCTCCCAGTGAACCAGACATAGGGCTCGATCTCAAGGTCTTTGGCGAGAACGCGCAGGCTCGGAGCGGCGTCTCCAGTTCCGATAAGCACTGCTAGAAAGTCACGGCGGTGAAACGTAGCCACCAACTCGCGGACAGCGCGCAACCAATAGTCCACACCGTCCTGATACCCCATAACTCCGATGTAGCCGATCAGGTACGGTGCTCGATTGGCGAGTTCAGGATCGCCAGGTACCGGCCCGAAGGACAAGGGTGGTCCGTTGCGGACCACAAAGACCTGCTCTGGCCGTTTCTTGCCTCGCTCGAGTGCAACGCGCCGGTACGACTCGTTCGTCGCGATGACGACGTCCGCTACAGCGTATGAACAACGCTCAAGCCAACGGAGGATACGATACACAAAGCTGGGTTTCGCTTGGGGATCTCGTGAGAGATAGACCTCCGGAGCAAGGTCGTGTTGATCGAAGACAAAGCGTTTGCCGAGCAGTTTGAACAACGCACCCGTCACAAAGAGCGTGTCAGGGGGATTGGCAGTATGGATCACATCGAATCCCTGCCGCAACCAGATCCATACAGTCAGGATGAGCATAGCAGCGGTCGCATACCCGAACTCGAGGACGTAGCCCGCAAGGCCCTTCCCCTGAGGTGGAAATGGAAAGCGATAGACCATAACGCCATCGACGTCCTCCCTCAGGGGCTCATCTCGCCCACGCGGGGAGATCACAGTGACCTGGTAACCTGCGCCAAGTAGTGCCTGCGCCTCACGTCGCACCCGGCGGTCCCAAGGGTACGTCGTATTCTCGAGCAGCATGAGCACGCGCTTACCAGCAAATGCCTTCATATTGGCCTCGCATCTGTCGATCATTCCTGGCGATCCCCACAAGATCAATCAAGGTCTGATCCTCGCTCAATAGTTCCGGCACATGCCGGAAATCCGAACTTCCGTTGGCCACAACTATGACATCAGCATCTCTAACGACCTCCTCCAACGACGATCGCATCAGTGAGGCAATGTGGGGCAGTTCGCGCTCCAGAAAAGCCCGGTTGGCGCCTATTAGCTGCGATGGGTCAACGTTCCTGTCGTAGATAGCCACCTGATATCCCCTTCCAACAAGCGTTTCCACGAGGGAGACCGTGGGGCTTTCACGCACATCATCTGTCAGGGGCTTGAAGCTCAGGCCCAGAATCCCGATCCTCCTGCCTCCGGCTCTCTCCACTAACTCAACGCCACGCTGAATCTGTTGCTGATTGCTTTCCATGATGGCATTCAGCAGAGGGACATCCACATCGCGCTCTTTGGCTCGATAGGTCAGAGCTCGCACATCCTTGGGGAGACAAGACCCACCAAAGGCGAAGCCCGGCTTCAGGTATGCCGAGGAGACGTTGAGTTGTCGGTCCTGGCAGATGATGTCCATTACTTCCTGCCCATCGACCCCATGAGCCTTGCAGAGATTCCCTATTTCATTAGCAAAGACGACCTTGAGGGCATGAAATGCATTACTGGTGTACTTCGTCATCTCTGCAGCAGGTATGGTGGTCCGGATGATCGGCGCATCCACGTCTCCGTATAGTTGCTCGACCATGTCACCACTCCGTTGGTCAAGCTGACCGATAATCGTGTAGGCGGGATGATGATAGTCTTTGAGAGCGCTACCCTCTCGCAGAAACTCGGGGTTCATACACACACCGAAATCTGACCCAGCGGAGCGTCCCGAGCTCTGTTCCATGATCGGGATCAGTCTATCGAGCACCGTTCCAGGGAGTACGGTGCTGCGGACAACTATGACATGGTAACCCGGCTTGCTGTCCAGGCCCCGCCCAATCTCTGAGCACACTTTGTCGACGAACTGCAGATTCACGCAACCATGGCGGTTGCTCGGCGTGCCCACACAGACAAGGCTGATGTCTGTCTCCCGGACCGCTTCATCAGCATCCAGGGTCGCACGGAGTCGGTCAGCCTCGACGACGCTCGCAATCAGTTCTCGCAGACCGGGCTCAATAATCGGTGAGCGACCCGACTCTACCAGACGGACTTTGCGGGGATCGACATCCACGCCAATCACGGTGTGACCGTTAGCCGCCAGACACGTTGCCGTGACACAGCCAACATAGCCCAGGCCAAATACGCTAATCCTCATATCGGTTCTCCGAGCAGAGTCAGGGACCCAGGTATTCACATAACACAGGAGTGACGTCGGTATGCAGGATGTTGCCAACTAGCTTGTGTACGATGACGTCTTGCAGATTGCCATCGGCATCGACCATCTCCGACCAGGTCTGGTTCCCGACCTCTCCCGAGACGACCCCATGCCCCGGAATCTTCCATAGCCATTCCTGTCCCGTGAGCGTGACCAGTGCCTCCTCCGGCGATGTGTAGGTGACCGACACCCTCCCGCTGTTCAGTATCGTAACTGTCTTGCCATTCGCGTGCAGGTAGTAGCGGTTGCCGCCATATAGATGCACCTCCCGGGCGAGATCTCCGTTCTCGTCATACCACCTCTGTTCGTGGAATACCCCGACCACGTGGACAGCGATGCTGAAACTACAGGGACCGTCTGGGCTGGGGTCTTTAGTGTACCAACTGTCATAGCGATTTACCGTCTGCACAGGTCCATCAGCATAGGTGGGTCTTGCAGCGACCAGTACGCCCAAGACCACACAGAAAGCCAACACAGCGCGGAAGACATATGGCCTCTTCATGATGGTTCTCCTTTCAAGTCAAACGATCAAGACTAACCGATCAGGTTGGATGAACTTGAGAAGACCAGACGTGTGCTTAGGAGAACACCTGTCTGGTCACTCAGCCCGAATCGTTCCGAAATCTAATGATCCGCGCGGGGTTGCCCGCACAGACAGCAAACGCCGGAACATCCTTGGTGACAACGGCTCCAGCCCCAATGACAGCACCACTGCCGATCCTAACTCCTGGTAGGACGATCACCCGAGCTCCCAGCCACACATCATCCTCGATCACTACCGGCGACGCCGTTTCATAGCCTTGCAGTCGCATCGGCATGCCTGTGTCGTCAAACCTGTGACGCTGCTTACTACCGATAATGAGCACCTCGGGTCCCATCATCACATCGTGTCCAATGCGGATGTCGGCTGGGACGTGACAGTCGACGCCAATCCCCGAGTTGTCGCCGATCTCGACAAGCAGGCCTGATCCGAAATAGGCGCCGTGTTCAATGTTGACGTTGTGACCAGTGGCGTGAAAGAACTGCCGGCAGGCAAACGCTCGACACCTCTTGGAGAGACGCCCCAGAAACGAGAAGGCGTAGGATGGCGGAAGACTGCGCGCGACACCGTAGTAGAAGGCCTGGCAGATGAATACGACTAGCTTGCGGTGTAGCATCTTCCAGCTCCGGTCACAGGCTCTCCCACAGAGCCCTGGTGCGGCACTGTTGATGATGCCATCGAGAACGGCGCGCACCGACATGTCCACGCCACGGGCGCTCTCCTACAACCAAAGCCATCTCGCGAGAAAGCTCGCGGGGCGCCCGCCGTGGCAGTGGCAGCACACTGTTGGCTCACATCGCTCCTTGATTCTTGCGTTGCAGACTCCCCTTCTTGAGCACCGACCGATAGACCAACATGATCTGATCTGCACACCAACCTGCGTCTTTCTTCCGTACAACACGCGCACCACAGGTTCTGTGCCCGTGCTGCAAAGCCAGGCCCAGTTTCGCAGCAATATCCAACGGTTCGCGTCGGCAGAGATAGCAGCCTTGCGTGTCTCCAATGATTTGACGTACGTCTCCCACATCGACCGATACAACCGGGAGATTGCATGCCATGGCCTCTCGAACCGCCATTGGCGAGCCCTCGTGGTCTGACGCCAAGACCATTACATCGCAGGCGCTCATGTACTTTGCTACTACTGCATGGGGCTCGTCATAGACCGGTACCAGACGTATTCGAGCATCACTTTGCTGGGCAATCTCAACTGCCTCCTGGACGATGTCGAACCTTTTTACCGCCCTGGCGGGATTCCAGGGGAACAGCACCAGTCGCTCATCGAGCGCAAGTCCCAACTCACGCCGGCTGTCCTCCATCGGGTATGGGGTGAAGAGGTGCAGATTCACCCCCATCGGTATGACGTACGCATCACCTCGACGTGCGGCGCGTTTCATCTCTTCGGACTGCACGATGACGCCGTCTACTACCTTGGCGACGACTTTCCCGATGGCCCCATCTCTTGGGTGCAGCAGATCGGAGCCGAGGAAGGTCACGACGATCGGGTATCTGAACTGCAGACGAGCCAGTAGTCCGCAGTGTCCGTAGTAGGCGTGAACCAGATCGTAACGCTGGCTTCGCAATGATAGCAGCAGCATGGCCCACGCGGCCCGCGCATAGCTCCGGCGGCCCTCGTAGCGATTGACATACATCAGGTCAATGTCGCAGCCCTTAGCTCTCAATGCCTCAACCTGGTCGTGAACCTGGGGCGTATCTCCTGGTCTGTCAGCGGTTGGGTAGGTGTTGGTCACCACAAGCACGCGTAGTTTTTCGCTCACCGACGTTCCTCCAACTGGTGGGGTCGCACGAGCACCTACAATGATCAGCGAGACCGATACCCGACAGAGTACTCGTAGGCTCCCCTATCCCAGGCACTGGTACGGATGATAGGAGCAGTAATGGCAGGTAAAGCAGGATCGGCGGCATCGTGATTGTCGATACCAAAGATACCGGTCAGTGCTTCGCCCGAGTCCCGAGCCTCAGAAGTAGCAGTGATGGCGAAGTTATAGTGCTCAGGCTCAGCCAGTCCGGGGTCCACCACAAGGTCATGGATGTTCGCGACGATAGTGCCGCGGAATGGGAGGTCTGCATCGAAGACGATGTTGTAGTCACTATCGATACTGACGGTGTACTCATCGTGCGACCCTATGTATCTACCTATGCCGATGTGGGCGCTCTGGACAACGTTATTTCTGATCAGCATGTCCTCGATCGGTGCTTGCCAGTTATGAATCTCAATGCCCATGTTGTGCTCCATGCACCAAGAATCGCAGTTCGGTTCAGGCAAGATCTTGTACACGGTGTTATTGAGGATCCGAACACCAGTAGCATCCAGAATTCTGATTCCTACTCCTCTAACGTTCGCCACGATGTTGTTTGCCAGTATTGCTCGCCTGCCACCACTGGTGGGATCCCAAGGCTCGTCGTCAACAATCGAGATACCGCACCCTTGCGAAGCCTGCGGACTGATGTCGTGGAGGTAGTTATTCGCCACGAACGCGTCTGTGCCCGCCACCTTGATTGGCGCATCATCGCAACCCAGGGCCTCGATGCCGACGACTTCGTTGCCGAATATGGTGGCGTTATGGGCACTGGGTTTGATCTCGATACCATCTCCGTGATCGACATCACCGGTTTTGTGCGGACCGACCTTGTTGTACATGATCTGGACGAAGTCATGGTGAAGGTCCGGACGGTAGGCATATCCGAAGTAGATGATTTCATCGGACGCGTTGCCGGCAGCGCCAATGTCATGAAGGTTGTTGAACTGCAGAATGTCATAGTTCGACTGGAAATCGTTAGCCTCGATGGCGATGGCACACTCTGCGTTGACGACTTCCAGATGACTGAAGATCTGGAAATCGCTGTTGCCGGAACCGCTGCCATCGATCTCAAACGCAGGCCAGACGTAGTAGCCCGGGTTGGTTGAGTTCCCACCCACCGACTTTAGGTAGCTGACCATCACTACCCTTTGGTTTACCGCGTGATAGACCTGATATCGGCCATTCCAGACTGGTGGGTCATTCCGGTCCCAGGCAGTGAAATGAACAGGGCGTAGGATGGCGGCCTGAAGGGCACCTGGATCAGCAGCCGCCTCGGGCAGGAATTGGCCAGCTGGTAGATCCGATGTGTCCACGGCAACATGGTTGCCAGATACTGAGACGATTGGAAAAGCGCCCGAGCTGCCTTTGCGGCTACCGTAGATGGCGACATAGTCAGTGGGAGGATGGATGCCGGTGATGGGGTGGGTGAAGGTGACGATAGACCCGCCGACACTCACGATGTCCTGAACATCGTAGAGCACCGTGCCGCTGGTCGTGGGAAAGATAGTCTCTCGGAATACCCCCCTGAAACGCACCGTCTGACCCGGTCCAGGATCACAGGACATGACTCCCGATACGCTTCTCTTTGGGGAGGTGGGATTCTGGGCTGAGGCGCAGCTGTTGCTGTCACTACCCGAGACCGAATCGACGTAATAGGTGCTGGCCCAAGCTGGGGGAGGCATCAGTACCAAAGGAAGATGAATTACGGGCGTGACCGTGACCTCTGTAGGTTGAGGTGAGACACCGTGAGGACACGAGCTCAGGATCAAGCCTCCGAGGGCAAGCGATCCCCCCAACAATGCCACAAGCCACAGATGTCGTGAACTCATAGACAGACTCCGTACCTTCCTACCCCCGGACTCGCTCGCAGCCATGTTTCGTGTCTCCTGGCATCG
This sequence comes from Chloroflexota bacterium, assembly GCA_012514315.1. Classification (GTDB taxonomy): domain Bacteria; phylum Chloroflexota; class Anaerolineae; order B4-G1; family B4-G1; genus JAAZAN01. The sequence continues at coordinate 10,169 of JAAZAN010000223.1, read as the reverse complement.
CCGCCGCTTGCAGATCATCGCCTGCAGATCTATCGTACGACCTCGTACCGCCCAGGGTAGCCAGCCCGATCGCAGGGCTTGAGCAGTAGACCCCGAAGAGTGCCTTCGAGAATGAGCACCCGCCGGAGCAAGATCAGAAAGGCGCGCCTCACACTGCGCTTGCGAACGGCAGCTCCAATCGCAAGGATGGCTATGAGGGCGCCCCACAACGCGAGGAACGCCCATTGACCGGTCACCGCTGACACCACCAAAGCGACAATGCCAATGATGAGGATCAGAGCGGGCGCCATTGCCCAACCTCGCTCTCGCAGATAAGGCCAGAGCAATGGAGTACCGAGGTAGTAGCGTATGTTCTGACCGTAGCCAAGCCAGATGTTCGCCTTCCGCTTTTCCAGGAATGTTGAAAGCGCTTCCCAGGGAACCGTGTAATGGTGAGCGATGGGATGGGGCAGACGGAAGATTCGGTAACCTGCACACCGTATGCGAAGACAGAGTTCGGGTTCCTCATCGGAATAGAGATAAGGGTTGAACGTGCCCACGCGCTCCAGAACTGAACGGCGATACATCGAAGCCCCCCCGCCATGTCGGACTTCAGTAATCCCCGCCGCATCAGCACGCAACGCTTGAGGGTGCTCAGCGGTCGGCGTCTGAGGTGTTATGGGCCGGTCGATCACTAGACCGCATAGCGCAGCAACATCAGCCCTCGAGTCCATGATCTCGAGGGCCCAATCCAACCACCCCTCACAGAGCTCCATGTCTCCGTCCAGAAAGAGCACCAGATCACCGGTTGTATGTTTGTAGCCCACATACCGGCCTGCGGCGGCTGTCAGGCGTTGATCCGGCTGCAGCTTCAACACCGTGATCGGATAAGTGGCTGCGATCTCCGTGGTCCTGTCTGTGGAAGCCGAGTCGACGAGCACGATCTCCTTTGACGGGAGAGAGGCCGTTTCCCTGAGAACAGATTCGATGAGGCGGGCGACATTCCAGTCCTGGTTCCTGCTGATCAGAACAACAGACAGCTCTGTCATCGTTACCTTTCCGGGTCTCTGCCAGGATCATTGGACAAGACAGCAACGCGACTTGGCTTGCGGTTGCCCCGGCTGCGCCGGAGCATCCGCAAGCAGCGGCGCAGGAACAGCCCTGGGGGAGATTCGCGTAGAGCGATTCGCCGGTGATACCATCCGCTGGCCTTCAAGGCAAAGGACAGCGTCGTATCGTCCCTGACGCACTGAGCGCGCCACAAGTGGAAAGGACTCCAAGGCCCCACCTCGCCTGCGCATGCCGCTGTATAGCCAGCCGACTCGACCAGTCGCTCAATGCGGGGGTCGGAATCCGAGTACGGATAGGAGAAAACGTCGACCGGCGCACAGAGCCGGTCCTCCAACAGCAGTCTGGAATCGCGGATCTCCGCAAAGGCGGATGGATCATCCAGTTGAGTGAGCCGCGGATGGCTGAGTGTGTGACTTCCCAGGACGAATCCCCGGCGCGCCAGGTCCCGCGCCTCGACCCAAGATAGCAGCACCCCCGAGCGTGATCCCTCCTGCCCCATCCAATCGCTGGAGGCATCCATACGCCCCGCGACCAGGAATATCGTAGCGGTGAAGCCGAAGCGCTCCAGAATCGGACACGCTGTCGAGTGAACGTCGTGGTACCCATCGTCGAAAGTGAGCACAAACGACTTAGCTGGCGCGCGCCGCCCTTCTCGGAGAATGCACGCCACGTCCAGCAGCGAGAGGCATCGGTAGGCGTGAAGGGCAAGGTAGCTCATCTGTTGCAGGAACCTATCTGGCGGCACCGCAAGACCAAGCGGATCCAACTCCCTTGGCAGCTCGGCCACCTGATGGTACATAAGGATCGGGATCATGCCGCTCCTTCGTATGTGCGCTCCCGAGGAACGCCGCTTCGTACCGGTCCCCCGTGCTCAACCGCAGCAGCTATGGTCGCGAGCATATAGTGCACGCGCACGGCATCCCACTTGTAGTTGTGGACCTCGACTTCGCCCCGGATCGCCTCTATGAAAACCCGGGTCGCTCGAGCGTGGAGTGTATCGCTCGGCCTGCGTCGGAGGACCGCACTTGCCTTCTGAGTCAGGAGCTCGCGTGCGTTGGCCAGCAGTGTCGCCAGTTTGTTAAGTCCCCCCCCTGTTGGCATCCGATGTTCGTAGTAGTCGTCAGACACAAGCAGGCTACCTGCGGTGCCATGGATCTGAAGCATAAGAAGATTGCCACGGGTCCCCCAGGCCAAGTTCAACGTGCCCACGATATCCCTGCGGGCCCGAAAAGAGGCCGCGAAACTGTCCGCAATGGGCAGTCCAGGCAGCGACTTCTGTGCCACAGCAGAAACGGTCTCTATCTCCAGATTCGCGACGTACACCAACAGATCCAGAAGGTGACTCCCCCAGTCATAGAGTACGCCCCCGCTCCGCGGATCAAAGTACCAATCGCTCTTGGGATCCCATCCGCGATAGGGCCCGGAGTAAACCGCGCTCGCCTGAATCTGCAGTATCTTGCCAAGGCGTCTCTCTATCAGCAGCTTTCGTGCGCGCAGGAAGTGCTCGTGAAAGCGCATATGATAGCCGGGCATGAGAACGAGCCCCGCTCGTTCGGCGTGTTCCGCCAGATCCTGCGCCTCTTGCGCACACAATCCCACAGGTTTCTCGCAATAGACGTGCAAGCCACGGTCCAGTGCGGCACTTGCGGCCTGATAGTGCAACGCGTTGGGGAGGCAGACATAGACCGCGTCCAACGGCTCTTCTTCCAGCATCTCCTGGTAGGTGGCGTAAGTTCTCGGAATCCCGAACCGCTGCTGCGTCCGATCTCGTTGATATGCATCGATCTCTGCCCCCGCCCGGACAGTGACATCGGGCCGCGCAGCCAGAGAGGGCAAATGGGCCCGCGTGACTACCCCACCCAGTCCGATCAACCCAATCCGCAGCGTTTCCGCCATCAGCACCTCATCCTCTTTGGATGCGTTCCCGTAGCCACATCCACGCCTGACGCCATCGGGGGATGAAAGCGAAGTCCTCGGCGACGTCTTCAATACGACAACCAACGATCTTGTATGACGTCGTCCCCAAGCGGTGCTTGGCCGCGAGCTTCAAATGCGGGACGTGGCGTGGGTCTTTGCCCATGAGATGGGCACATACGCAGTCCGTTGCCACTGCATCTGTTCCCCCGACGATCAACCGCATCAGTCGTGGCATACCACTCACAGGCCCCGGTCCCTCTTGCGCGATCAATCCATCCACTAGACACAGGTCAGGAGGCCGGACGCGGACCATATCGCAGATCACCTCGGTCAGATGTGGATGATAGACCACCTTGAGCTTCTCGGGCAACGCGCCAAACTGATTCTTCATACAACAGGTGATGCCCTGCATAGAGTGTGTCTTGAGTTTGGCGAAGGAGATGACGTAGTCCGCTTCCATATAGGTCCGGGACATCTCCAATTCCTTGAAAAAGAGCCCGTCGAATATGACCTTGACCCGTTCATCACGAGTGAGATTCAGATAGCGCGTCTGAGGAAACCCGGCAAGGACCCGATCCCATCCGAGACCGTAGAAAGCCCGGTCCGCGTCGAGAGCTGTCGCATCCGATTCGGCTATAACGATTTCTTTGATGCTGCGCCGTTCCAGCAACCATTCGACGAGGAATCTGACCAGGCGTGGATCGACCGTGGCGCCCGTCTCGCAGTCCAGGAGGAGACATAGGTTGACCTTGACAACCACCTGTGCATTGGGCGGAGTCTGGATGCTGTCGCCTAGCAGGTCCAACAGCTCATACATCTTCGTCCTAACGAGTGCGTCGTCGTCGATATCCTCGGCCCGCACGATGGCTACCTGCGCAGTTAGGGCTGGCATAGTCCTCCTTTGTCCACAGTAGACGTCACCGGTTGGGGACGATTTGGTGGCTCACTTACCTGCGCCACAAGTTCGGCCATCAGGATTCCCATCTGCTCCCAACTTCGCCCACGGGCGTAGTTGACCGCTGCCTCACGATAAGCTGACAGGCGACTGGGCGTGGCGCATAGCGCGCGCACCGCCTCGGCAAACGCTTCTGGCTCAAAAGGAATATTCATGCCAGCCCTTGACTCTTCAACCATCTGTTCCGCCTCTCCCCCTCCCGAGCAGATAACCGGCAGTCCAGTCGCCATGTACTCGACGATCTTCAGCGGAGAAGCGTACCGACGAAATGCATCGCGACGGGAGGTGGCTACGCCAACGTCCGCCTGAGCCAAGAGCTCAGGCAAGGCTGAATGGGGCACAAACCCCTCAAATCGGACAGCATCGCCAAGCTCCAGAGACGATGCCAGTTGGCGCAGCTCCTGCTCAGCCGGCCCGCGCCCCGCTATGAGCAACCGGATGTCCGGGATCTCACGGCGAAGCAACGGCATGGCCCGAATCGGCAGATCGACGCCCCAACGCGCGTCCAGGGTACCCACGTAGATAAGCGTGGGCTGATGTTCTCCGCGCCTGAGACCGGCCGCGTGGAATCGCGCAAAGTCGACTCCATTGGGAACAACCGCTACGACTGCGGCCCCCTGTTGCTTTCGTAACGCCGCCAGCGGTCGACTAACGGAGGCCACAGCATCAGCTTCCTTACAGCACAGCCGCTCACGCCATGAAACCAGCGCTGACCATTGTGGGTACACTCCCGGATAGTAGTCAATGTCGTAATAGACTAGGAACCGTATGCGCCCCGTCTTCCTGAGCCAGCGTGCCAAAAGGGCGCTTTCCGGCCCATCGACGATGCCGACCTGATAGCTCTCCTTCAGATGGGGACGTAGGAGCACATACATCCACAGATCCTGCCCCATCGGGTCCAGAGCACCGGGAAGTCTGAGACGACGGGCTGCGATCGTTCGCACGTGGCCCGCCTCAGAGATCGTGATGCGACGCGATACCACATTCCGCATCCCTTGCTTGAGACGCTTCCATGCTGGGGCAGGAGGGCCGTCATAGAAGCGAGTGTAGCCCACCACGTCAAGCCGATCGAGGTGTCTTGCCAGATGGTAGGGCATGTGTTGCGAGGGTTGGTTGAGCGGATTATACAGATCACTACCTGCGACGAACAAGAAGTCCCCTGACAACTGTCTCATCAGGGCGCCGGTTGGTTCGCCCTCGGAAGCGATCATCTCACTCCCGTCCCGTTTCGCGCGTGGTCGGGGCAATCGATGGTCGGCGGGGATCCGCTCCGATAAGACCACGAAGTTGGGGTGGCGATATCTCTCCCAAGGCCCAGAGCACGGCACCGTAGACCAGAGCGCCGATCGCGATCGATAGCAGCAGGTTGACCACCTGCCAGACGGTCGTATCGGAGGGCAACCCTGCCCGAACAAGAAGAACCGACCCAGCCATAGCTGCCGACGCCACCAACACTCGCCACAGCGACCGGAGCGGCCAACGCCAGGTCAGAAAGCGCGCTGATGTGATCGCCTGAAGGCCGGCCAAGAACGAGAACGAGAGGGCAGCACTCAGCGCTGCGCCTATGAAACCAAGCACCGGTACAAAGATGAGGTTGAGAATCAGGCCGGCTCCGGCCGCCAAGCATTGGTTCCTTGCGATCAGGTGCGTCCGATTGGTCACCAGACAGCCGCTACTCCCCAGATCACTCAGTCCGAGTCCCGCCGCAGCACAGGCCACGAGACCAATCACAGGATAGCCGGCAAAGTAGGCCTCATCCGCGAGAAGCCGCATAAGGGGCGCAGCAACGAGCGCCAAGCCGGCGACAGCCGGGATGACCATAAGGCAAAACATACGCGTGAAGGCGGTCAGTGCCTCTTCCGTCGCCTGCCGGCCCCGCTCCTCCCACAATCGACTGATAATGGGGGCGGGCACAAGAAAAAAGAGGCCGACGAGAAGCTGAATGCTGCGCTGTGGGATTTTGGCTGCGACCGAATACAGCCCCACCTCATAGCTACCGCGAAGCACTTCTACGATATACCGATCTGCAAGGCTCAACGACCAAAAGGCAAGGTTGCCTATCGTGAAGGGCAGCGCAAACGCCCAGAGCTGCCTGAAGTCGGACCGGTCGAAGTCGGCAGTGCGGATAGCGACGGAACGTGTTGTAAGCCGGACGAGAGGCGCAATCGGCAGCAAGAGGCCCAACGTCTGGCCCCATATCAGTCCGCTAATGTCCATCCCGAACCCCAGCACCAGGATCAGTCCAAAGATGATGCCGCCGTAGCACTGGCCGGTCCAGATGATGCTATACCAGCGGCTTTGTTCCTGACCACGGAGCACATCCATCAGTGTGGCATTGCATGAACTGAAGATATAGAGGACAAGCGCGGCCCAGAGCAGAGGGGCAAGGTCGGAGGGAATGAAGGGGCGAAACAAGACCAACACGCCGGCACTTGCAGCCGCCGCAGTGAGCGTGACCGACGCCACGCTGCCAAAGACAACGACGTAGTAGCTCGACAAGCCGGATCTGAGCTTGTAGGCACTGAAGAATCGGACGGCAGCTTGACCAAGGCCCGTGGCTGTCCCGAGCAGGAGGAATTCGCTAGCAGCAACTGCGAGTGCGTAGTTACCGTATTGGTGGGGCGAGAAAAGGTGAGTATAGATGGGCACCGTGACAAACGCTGCCAAGGCGGGCAGAGCCTTTGCAGGCAGGTAGGTCAGCAGGTCTTTCGTGATCCGCTTCTGCATCACCAAGCCTCCAGCTGGACGGAGAGACTGCACGCGGATGGAGTGCGATTCGCGCTGAACCAGCTCATGGCAAGGTCTCCTTCTCGCGCTGGAGCCGCACAATGACCTCGCTGATGGCCATCGCTACCGGGAAGAAGATCAGCCTGGTGCCGAAGACGAATGTAGGTGTGGCCAGATTGCAGGCGACCATGCCCAGAAAGGCAGCACCGAAACCCAGATAGGTCGCCCGCAGGCCCTCATCCCTCACCTCGTGTTGATGAAGCACAACTCTGAGAAGATGCGCCGCACACAGCCAGAGGAAGGGAACCAGCCCAACCAGCCCCATAAAAACAGCAACGTACAAGTATCCGTTTTCCACATACCTCGACGCCCAGTCGCCGTAGAAGGTTGTCTCGCCCTCCATAGGAGGGCGATAGCGATTGGCGAGGCCAAGCCCAAGCAGAGGATGGGAACCGATCTGACGCAGCGCATAGCGGGTCTCGATGATCCGCCACTTCAGGCTGCTCTCGCGCCTGATCGGGTCTCTGAGTAGGGAGCCCAATCGTTCCGACAACACATAGACCACGCGTTCGACCTGGGCTGGCTTGATCGCCATCAGCACGGCGATAACCAGCACAACGGCAAGTATCCCCGGCGCCAGGCGCTTCAGCAGGCGCACACGCTCGCTGCTGGAGAGAAAGCCCACAAGCAGAATGCAGACAACAAAGAGCGTCAACCAGTATTGGCGGAAGAACGTCCGGTAGGCCCAGAAGAGCAAGAGACCCAGCAGACCAATGCGCCACAGCTGGTTTCCCTCCTTGAGTAGTGCCAGGGACGCCAGCGTCACCGGGATCATTGCATATAGCACCATGTCGCCGGCGAAGTACACGCGGGTGACACCCGAGTAGGATTGCCCTCCTATCGCCATCGCACGCTCCTCGACGGGCACGAGAGGCGCAGCCTTGTTGGGAAAGAGAAGGCCGATTAGTAGTATGACGCTGAACACAAGAAGACCTGCCAACAGCCGGCGCAGTGCCTTTTCGTCGCGCACAAGTTGCAGAGTGGGGATGAAGGCTGTCCATAGCATCAGGACCCTTACGGTTCGCAACACAGTGTTCGTGTTAACGCCGTATATCAGGATGGCATTCGCTGCGGAAAGGAAGACAGCGCCGACGAACAGTAACAAAGGCAGCAAGAGCGGCGAACCAAAGAGCAGAAAGCCCCGTTGAGTCGTGGCGCGCACGAACATCAGACCCAGGAGCAACAAGAGAACCACGTCGTGTATGTTGAGGCTGACGGGACCCAGGGGCAGGACCGGCAACCAGCTTGTGCTAATCAGGCCGCTCAGGAGGGCTACAAGGCACAGGATGCCGAACTCAGGCCAGCGCACAGTCAGGAAGACAAAGACGACGCCACCGGTCAACCCAATGAGGAGCTTGACGTTATCGACATAGTACGTGGAAACGATCACAGCCAACCCGATGCCTACGCCCGCCAGAACGACCAGTCCCAGCTGGATCCACCTGTCGGTCAAGGCTCTAGCCATCCTCGACCAGCCGAAGGCGCTACGCGACTCAGTGAGAAGACCGTAGTCGCAGGACCACATTGACCAACTCCTCATAGACTCGAGATAGCTTGCTTCTGGCTGCAGCCGCCAATCGTTTAGGCGATTCCAGTTGCCGGGACGGCTCTCCTTTCAAGTGCCGCTCCGAGTAGTGAGTGTATACCTGGGAGTTGGGTGCTTTGTTCACGACTACGCCTGCAACACCGACCCTGAGGTCGGTGAGCTGCTGGAGCGCAAGGTCCAGATTCCGCCGCTCCGTCCTACGTCTCGCTACGACCAGGATCACGGCATCCACCTGAGAAGCTATGATCGCTGCATCAGCAGCGCTGAGCAGTGCTGGCGCGTCAACTACCACATAGTCGCTATCCCTGACCAGGTCCTCGAGCAATGCTCTGAGCCTGACTGGTGCCCACCATTCAGATTCGCCATCCAGGGTTGATCCGGCCGTCACTACGCGCAGGTTCGGGTATGGAGTATCCTGCACGGCCTCCACTAACTGGATCTTGTTGCACAGATAGTCGCTCAGGCCCAGCTCATTCGGAAGGTGGAGGATAGAGTGCAGGGTTGGACGACGAAGATCCATGTCGACAAGCACAACTCGATGCCCGCCTTCAGCAAACGATAGCGCCAGATGAGCCGCGACAGTAGACTTGCCGTCGCTTGGCTCCGGACTGGTCACAAGGAATCTGGCGGGTTGTCCCCTGACACCCGACAGAGTCAGGCGCGCGCGCAATTGGTGGAAGGGGAGCATGGGCAAGAGCCCATTGGCGCCGGTAGAGAGGGGGGCCGCGGTCGACGCTAACGTTCGCTTGCGTTCGGGGATCTGGCACAAGATTGGCAGTGCGGTCATTGCCTGCACGTCTTCAATGCCGCGCAGCGTCTTGTCCATTCCTTCGAAGAGAAAAGCGAGAACCACACCCGTGGCCGAACCAGCCAGAAGACCCAGGGCCGTATTGAGAGCCACTTTCGGTTGGCTGGGTCGCTCCGGGAGACTGGCAGGCTCGATGATCGTGAGGGCATTTGCGCGCATCTGTTCACTGATCCGCGTGTCTTCGTATCTCTGGAGTAGGTCACTGTAGATCTGTTGCCGGATGCTCACAAGACGCTCAAGTGTCGTCAGCTCGCCACTCGCTGTCGATGTCTCTGCGTCAGCGGGCTCTGGAGTCGTCATAGAGCTCCGAAGCGCGGTGTCGTAAGCATCAACAGCAGCATCCAGGTCGGCTTTGGCCTGGGCGAGCTGCCCCTCCAGAATCTCCCGCGCGGTCGGGGCATTCCCGTGGTAGAGCTGCAGGCCCTTCTCGACCATCAATTCGGACAGCACGTTGGCTATGTCCCGTGCCCGCGCTGGGTCTGGATCCGTAGCACGGATTGTGATCAGCTCTGTCTCCGGCACGACTTCGACTTCTACCTTCGGCTGCTCCTCTAGGCCAAACTGGTGTGCAACCTCATCCAGGCTGGCATCGCTGCTTGCGATTTCTACAAAGGTGTTGCTCAACCGTGTCAACGCGGAAATGAATGCATAGTCGTAATCCCCAATGGGGGCGGATGCCAGGCGCAGAGTTGCTGTTGCCGAATAGCGAGGTGTGAGTACCTTGCTGACTCCAAATGCCACCACCGATGCGATGAGCGCGCAGGCGATAATCATCCACTTGTAGCGCCATAGCACCTTCAGATAGACCTCGAGTTCCTCACCGACCCGCATTGTTCTCTCCTGACTCCAGTCCTTCACTTGCCCAACGGCCTGGCCGGACTGTCTACTGATCTCCGTCAGCTCACGGTCGGCTCGACAACCTCGTCTCCGCCAGCTTCAGGCTACGGCGGCGCATCTATCGGCCAATGTGGCGGCGGCCAAACCAGGCTCTGGTTCTACAGACTCCTCGCGGGCACACCCGCCACCACCGCCCCGTCCGGGACATCGTGGGTGACCACACTGCCGGCGCCCACCATCGCTCCCGCGCCGATGGTCACGCCGCACAT
>JAAZAN010000222.1 GCA_012514315.1 Chloroflexota bacterium | reverse complement strand
GGCGCCCGACGGCACCGCCGCCAAACCGAACCCACCCGATACGAGTTCCACCTCCACCTCGACGGTGGGGTTGCCGCGCGAATCCAAGACCTCGCGTCCCGTGACGTTCGCTATGAGCGTCATCTCTCATCATCTCCTCAGAATGCTATTTGGCGCCAACTCCGCACTCGGATAGATCGTCGGCATCAGTGGCGCAACCATGCACATAGCACCTTGAATGCATCAGTCAAGTGGCCACCACAGTTCTGGAGCCATGGTGCTGGAGCGTCAACATTAACCGATAACCAGAACGTGTCCGTTCCTCCCCTACCTGTGTGTTGTGGTGTATGCCCGATAACGTGCTCGCGAAGCACCTCTTTGGATATCACCCAACAGTGCGCATCGAAGGGGGAGACTCCCAGACAGATCGCGTACTCATAGTCCTGGTCACGAAGTTGCTGAAACTTGTATATGCCACTCGCCCATAGTGTTGAGAACTTGATCTCTACACGGCGGCCAGCGATTACCCGATCAGCATCTGAGTCACCACAGCTCGTGACGTCAAGTCCTTTTGCTGCGCACCAACCAGCTACGAGTTGCTCACCGATTTTGCCTACCTGTCGCGATGGTCGGCTTCGAATCCACGCAAACGGGCTTCCAGCCCACGGGTCCGTTGTGCCCTTTTGCACATAGTCGCTCTTAAGTGCAGCTGCCAGCGAAGCGAGCATCTGTACATCCGGATCCTCGATCAGACGTTGCATTGGCCGTCCCCATTGAGTCTGCGTTGTGCCCGAATAGCATGCCTTGCCGATGAACAGATTGATAGGGAGTAGGGTCGAAGCCCTCCCACTCTATATCGTCGCGGCCGTCAAACCGACGCGCCATCACCTTCAGTGCCTCTGGATTGCTATCAACCAGTATGAAGCGCCGTCCCAGCTCAATCGCTGCGGCCCCAGTCGTACCGCTCCCAGCGAAAAAATCCAACACAAGATCCCCTGGCATCGACGATGCCTGTATCATACGCCGTAGAATACCTAGGGGCTTCTGAGTGGGATAGCCTGTCTTCTCTTTGCCGTTCGTAGCAACAATCGTATGCCACCAAGTGTCAGTTGGCAGCTTCCCGCGTGCAGCCTTCTCTGGACCGACAAGTCCTGGCGCCATATATGGAATCCGCTCGATCTCGTCGTAGTTGAAGATGTAGTCCGAAGGGTTCTTGGCATACAACAGGATGTTGTCGTGTTTTGCAGGCCACCTGTTCTTGGGCCGACCACCGTAGTCGTACGCCCATATGATCTCGTTCAAGAACGAGGCCCTTCCGAAGATGGCGTCAAGCAGTATCTTGCAGTAATGAACCTCGCGGTAGTCCACGTGAAAGTACATGCACCCGCGAGGTGCTAGCACGCGATAGGCCTCCCGCATTCGGGGTTCCAGGAACGCTAGGTAGTCGTCAAAGAGGTCATCGAAGTGCCTGGAGCCTACCACAATGCTCTCGTAACGCTTTCCTTGAAATCCAATACGGTTACCTATGCTGGAATGCACGGTACGAAGCTGTATTCGCTTCTGTACCTTCCCAGTGTTGAAAGGAGGGTCAATGTAGATCAGATCCACCGACTCTTCTGGCAACGTCTTAAGTAGCTCAAGATTCTCCGAGAGGTGGATTCTGCCAATCACATTGTTCTCCTTCCACTGATAGGGGCAGTCTTGGGTTGGTGCCGTAACTTACTGCCAGCCGTCGAAGCTAGCTGCCTCGACGGCTGGTTTCCTGTCAACGTGCGTATGGCCTCCGTGTCCAAAAGCCGAATACCAGACAGATACGGCAACAGCGTCCGATGCTAGCTGAGGATGAGGCGCATGTCAACCGCCACGGCGCCCTTGCCCTGCTCGCGCACCAACAGCGGGTTGATGTCCAGCTCGGCGATCTCGGGAAAGTCGACGACCAGCTGCGCCACGCGCAGGATGGTATCGACCGTCGCG
>JAAZAN010000221.1 GCA_012514315.1 Chloroflexota bacterium | reverse complement strand
TTTGCCGACACGCTCTACGGATGGGCACCGGGAACCGATGGCACACTCCAAACCACCGACGGCGGAAAGACCTGGACAGCCTCGACGGCCTTCCCATCAGGCCCTCCCCAATCTTTGAACATCGTCTCCCGCAAGGTGTGGTACTGGACAATGGATGTAGACTTCACCACGGATGGCGTTCCGATCCGCCGAATATACAAGACAACAGATGGGGGTTTTACGACCATCGAGGGCGGATTGCTGCCCATGTGGGCTTCCGGCGAAATGCCTGACGTGGCTTCCGACCGCAAGACGATCGTCGTGGCGGGCAGTGACGGCAGAATCGCGCGTTCGACCGACTTCGGCGCGACATGGTCAGATATCGCCAGCCCTACGACGATCCACCTGCACATGCCGCGCTTCGGCGAGGACAACAATGGTTGGGTCTACGGCGGCAAGACGATGTTCCGCACGTTCGACGGCGGACTTACATGGTCGAAGCAGACCACGACTAACACCAGCGATATTGCCGGGCTGATCGCCCTACAATGGGACCAAGCCTTCTTCATCGCCGAACGCCTCTATCGCACGCGCAATGCCGGCTCCAACTGGTATGCGATGCCCTACTTCGCGGGCAGGCCCTGGCAAGGCATCCGCGATCTGGCGATTGGGGCGGGGGGCGAGATCTACGGCGCAGGCCACGAGTTTACAACCAAGAGCACCAACGGTGGGCGCAGCTGGACCGACCTAAGCACACCTTCGTCGCGCTTGGATGTGGTTGGTAGCGACTATGTCTGGGCCGCCGGAGAGCACACTCTCTATCGGTCGCGCGATGGGGGCAAGACCTGGCTCACGTCAAGCGCGATGCAGCAAGTGGATTTCATCAACCCCGACGAAGGTTGGGGTATCCGAAGGAATTCGATCTTCAAAAGCGGCGACGGCGGCACCAGTTGGGACCAAGTCTTGAGCAGTTCGAGCAATGAGTACGGTCAGACCGAATTCCTGGATATCTTCGCCCTTGACACACTCCGAAGCTGGGTTCTCGCCATCGAACCTGTGCAGTACGGCTCTCACGCGGTCGCCATCCGGACATCAGATGGTGGCGAGACATGGCAATGGGGAGGAAGTCTCGCATGGGGCCTCACAGCCCAAGGCCGCCTGCACTTCCTCAACTCAAGCGAAGGGTGGTTCGCGGGAGACTGGTGGGCCGACAGCGCGACCTGCTCCGTGCTCAGTCACACAATCGATGGCGGTCAGACCTGGCAGCGATCCGGTCCTCAGCTCTGTAACAGCGCCTATCGCGGCCTCGATTTCGATGGCGCCAACGGTTGGGTGGTGGGGGACAACGGGGTTATCCTCCACACGACAGATGGGGGCATAAGCTGGAACGAGTTCCACTATACGCCGGCCGCCGACCTTTGGTCGGTTGAGATGGGCGGGCCTGACACTGCCTACGTCGGTGGCGAGGGTGGACTGGTCCTAAGATGGGATGCGCAGGCGTCGTCCTGCATGGTCACTCCAACCCCGCCAACACGCACGACTGCCACGCCAATCCCCCAAGGCACGGTGAAGGTCACGGTTCGCAACTGTGTGGACGACGCGCACGAGCGGGCCGACAACGTGGCGGTTGATTATACCGACAGCTCAGTGCTGGTGGGCAGGTCACTCGGCGGCGGGCAGACTCAGTCCACCTACACAGGTGGCCTGCTCTTCCGTGATGTTCAGGTGCGCCGCTACTCCAAGATCACTTCAGCCAGACTGAAGGTCTTTGCCAAGAACATCGGCAGCGTGCCGCTCACGCTTACGATTACCGGTGAGCGCCGAGACACCGCAAGCGATTTCACCGAGCCTCACGCACCGATCAGCGCTCGGTCGCGCACGACGGCCGCGGTTTCGTGGACAATCACCAGCAAGACAAATGGGTGGCTCGAAGGCCCCAATCTTTCGCCCATCATCGAGGAAATCGTGAAACGTGGGGACTGGATGCCTGGCAATGACATTGCCCTGCTAGTTGAGGCAGCGTCCGGCACAACGGACGCTGCGTCGTGGGGCTCGTTCGACTGGGATCCAAACTTCACTGCTCAGCTCGAAATCGCCTACCAGCGCGAGAGCACGGCAACCCCGACAAGCACTCCCAGCCTCACTCCATCGACGACCCCAACGCCGACCAGCACGCTCACTCCGTCAGCCACGCCCACTTACTCGCCCGATGCGACTGGTATCATTGGCTACGCATGGCTCGATCTGGACGGCGACGGGCTACGTGAGGAGGGTGAGCCAGGCATCTTGCAGGCCACGGTCCGCCTCTTCGTCGGCGCAAACCAAGTCGGCGAATTGAAGACCTTGGGCGACGGAAGTTACGCCTTCCCCAGACTCTCAGCCGGACAAACGTACCGCGTTGTGGAGGTCCAGCCCTATTGGCTTCCCTTCTCAAGTACGCCGAACGAACAAACGATCACTTTGGCGGAAGGACAAACGATTGAGGTCAATTTCGGGGATTGGTACGGAAGGAGCGTCTACCTGCCGTTGTTGCTTCGCTAGGCGGTCAGAGGCCCTGCATGGCCTGGCGGGCGTCGCGCGCGGCACCCGGAGCAGGCCAGGCAGACCGCGCCTTCGACCGTGCTGGCTTCGGTGTGGCAACCTTCGGTTGGCCCTACGCTCGGGATGCTCAGCCCTGGGTGCGTTCGGAACTGCTGGCTGGGCGCCGGCGTCGCATCACCCAGCCGCGACGAGCACCTCGTCCATACGCGCGTACGCGTGGCGCAGGTGCGGGATCACGATCGACCCGCCTACGATGAGCGCGACGGAGAACGCCTCCTCGAACTCCGGCACGGTCACCCCCTGCTTCGCACACTGGATGACGTGGTAGGTGATGCAGTCGTCGCAGCGCAAGACCAGGGACGCGACAAGGCCCAGCAGTTCCTTGGTCTTGGCGGATAGCGCGCCGTCCTCGTAGGCCTCGCCATCGAGGCGAAAGAAGCGCTTGATCACCCGGTCATACCCTGATAGAATGCG
>JAAZAN010000220.1 GCA_012514315.1 Chloroflexota bacterium | reverse complement strand
AGCAGGTCTTTCGTGAGTCAACGAATCGGCTTCGGTGTCTTTCTCTCGTGAGTCAACGAATCACTTTCGGTATCTTTCTATCGTGAGTCAACACGGTTGTGATACGCCTGGACGTTGCACCTTGATCGATCTCTGCTATGATTAATGAGTTATGCAGAACCGTCGTCTGTGGATTGTGTTGTTTAGTATTCTGACCGTTAGCGCTGCAGGGCTCTTGGGAGGGCTTGTTCTGATTCGCGCTTTGCCAGGGCGCTATGCATATTACCTGCCAGAACCCCTTCAGGAACTTAGGAGACCTGTGCATCCGGACACGCTGCCTGCTCCCGCTATGACGGTCACTCCGTGGCAGCAACCCTCCAACACGCCGGAGCCCAGCCCGACGCCGACACTGACACTGACGCCAGCGCCAACAACTACGGAGTTGCCCACATCACTGCCCACCGTGACGCCGCTTCCATCCCCCACGCCTACGCCGACGGCGCCACCCAGACTGGTGCTGGCGGGGTTGCGTCACGAGCGCCAGGGGTGGAACAACTGCGGCCCTACCACGTTGGCCATGGCGCTGTCTTACCTGGGGCGAAGTGAGACCCAGTACGACTTGGTGCCGGTACTCAAACCCGATCCGGAAGATAAGCATGTAGGTATGGGCGACATGCAGGCCTACCTGCGTAGTGTTGGGTTGGGCAGTATCGTGCGGGTCAACGGATCGATCGAGCGACTCAAGGCGCTGATCCGTGCCGATTTCCCAGTAATCCTGCCGACGTGGCATGTCCGTGACGCCCGTGACCAACTGGGCCATTACCGTCTGGTCGTGGGATACGACGATACACTGTCCGAGCTGATTCTGTACGATTCGCTCGAAGGGCCCGATCTTCCGATCGGCTATCAGGAGTTCGACGAGCTGTGGCGCGTCTACAATCGCACGTACATGCTGGTCTATACGGAGGATCAGTGGGGGGCGCTTGCTCAGGTGTTGGGCGATGATCTAGATGATGCGGGCATGTACGGGCGCGCGCTGGACATGGCACGCTTCGAGCTAGAGAACCCGCCAGCTACATGCGTCGCCTATGCCGAGTGCAGTGACTGGATCACGTTCTCGCACTTCAACATCGGCACAAGTCTGAACGCATTGGGGCGCTATGCCGAGGCGGCGGCCGCCTATGACCAGGCCCGTCAGATGGGTCTACACTATCGAATGCTGTGGTACCAGTTCGGACCTTATGAGAGCTACTACGCGTCCGGGCGCTACGAAGATGTCATCGTTCTGGCAAACGCGACCCTGGCTACGACGAACAACCTGAACCTGGAGGAATCCTACTACTGGCGGGGCATGGCGCGCCTTGCACAGGGCGATGCCGCCAGCGCACGGGCCGATTTCGAGGCTGCGTTGCGTTTCCACAATGGCTGGCCTCCAGCCGTTGCAGCGCTCGAGAATCTGGGGACCAACTAAGGTTGCCTGTTGTTCGTGACTAGATGGATCACGCCGCGTTGGCCGTTGATCAGCCAGTCGGGGTCCTCGGCGGCCAACTCCTGACTGCGTCCTGACTCCAGACCCACCATGATCTCCCCTTTGAGGGTGCGCAGCATCGCGAAGGGGCGGGGGAAATCAGGCGCGACTTGTTCCATATGTGCATCGTGAGGCCAGTGTCGATCATCCAGCATCCTTCGATAGTTCACGTCCCCCTTCAGGATGATCAGATCGGCC
Source organism: Chloroflexota bacterium (assembly GCA_012514315.1). Lineage (GTDB taxonomy): Bacteria > Chloroflexota > Anaerolineae > B4-G1 > B4-G1 > JAAZAN01. The sequence continues at coordinate 13,745 of JAAZAN010000220.1, read as the reverse complement.
TGGCCCAGTTCCTCGTGGATGTAGAGGGGTAGTTCGAAGAACGATCCTGCGCTGGTCCAAAACGGATGCTCCTTCAACGCGAATACCCCTCGTTGCAGGCGCTCTCGATAGCGTTCGCCGATCGCTCGCACTCCGGGTCTTGGGCTGCGCTCAAGTAGTACAATCGTAGCCAGGACATCCCTGGGCATCGCATCGGAGACATAGAATGGGTAGCTCTTCACGTGGAAGACCGCTTGTTGGACCCAACCCCATTCTATCAGGAAGTCGCTCAGGACGAGGTCTGACAGCACGTCCATGCCGGCATTGTCGTTGACAAAGTCCAATCGATCGATGCCGCATGATAGGATCGAGCGGACGCGATCGGTGTGGTTGATCAGGACATTGTGACGCTCCTGTCGAGCTTCGAGACCGGCGCGTGCTCCAGCGGCAAGTTTGTAGTTGCTCAGATCGACCCGGTTGCCCCAGAGGCATGAGAGGATCAGTAGCTCGAAGAGATCCTGCGCATCAACATCGGTCAATTCCTCCCATACTTCGGCTAGGTGAGCGACTGCCAGCTCTTCTTGCTCGGTCTTGCGCTTAGAGAACGGATCATGGCCACGCCATTCGCCTGACTGGAAGTACTGAGTGGCCTGAAGAAGTCGGCGGTAGAAGTAGGTCTCGGCCAAGTACCAGGGGATACTCAGCCAATCTCCGCCGATATGTGCTGCCATCGCATCGTTCCAGTACGCGACGTCAGCTCCCGGGCCTTCCAGTGGCTGGATAGGACGTGAGCCCGTTTCGTCTTGAAGATCACGGAGGGCACGCACAATGTCCGCAGAATACGGGTTGTCGTCGATGACCTGTTGCACGATCTGCGGCATACGTTCAACAACCGTATACTGTGCGAAGGAACCGGGTTCGGATGTCATCAGCGGAGCGGGTAGATTGCCTCGATCAACGGTTGGTTGCATCATAGTGTTCTCAATTCCTGCTGGCGGCGCCGACGACGTCAATAAGCGTGTGACGGAACTGACCCAGATATCGGTCGTTCCAGGTCACCCGGAAGGGGACGACGTGACGCCCGGGCGTTGCCTCTGGAGGGATCGTGATACATACCCGGACGGCGCCATCCGGTGCGGTGCAGAAGGATTCTGTCTGACCGTCGGTCAGTGCGGGTACGTCGATAGTGGTGAGACTATCCGATCTGTTCCACGTCCAGCCTGTGGGTAGTACGGGTTCCACACTGGCGCAGGCCGCGGTGTCACCATGGTTCGTGAACTGGACCTCCACCCAGATCGAGCCTCCAGCCTGCGTCTGTTGCTGATAGGGATATGTGCGAACCCAGTGTTCGTCTGTGCCGAAGTTCGGATGATCCCACGGTAGCACATTGGCCAGGAGCCTTTCTCGCTCCCTCAGCATCAGGTCCATATAGTCCAGGACATCGTTGTTGAACGCGAAGGCATATTCCTGATGCTGGTTGAGGATACAATCGGGTTCGACGTGGCGCCAGATATCGATGCATCGTTGGTATCCACGGCCGACGCCCAGGAAGTTGCGGTTTCCGGCACAGTAGTCATCGAGTCCCGTGGGCGCTGCGGAGTCACCGGCAAGGAATGCCTTGATACCGTGACCCTCGACGAGTAGCCCGCTGTGGTAGAGCGTCTGACCGGGAAGATGAAAGGCCGTGAGCGTGAACTCTCGCCAGCGCCACGATTCTCGGTGATGGGTCACCCGGGCGAGGCGAACGTGCGACGGAGAGATGCACGGTAGGAAGAAACGGCTGGGATGCTCAATGATCTCACCCAGGTGCTCGTCGGTCATGATCGGACAGCCAAAGACCTGGTGCAGTATCGGCAGCGCATCGACGTGATCGTCGTGGTAATGTGTGATCCAGCATCCTTCTACTGCCCTGATGCTTCCATCCAGCAGCCAGGCCTGCAGCGTCTCGACGACGGTCTCACTGCCGCAGTCGATCAGGAGCGCTTCACCCGACCTGGACACAATCGCGAAGCTCGTCGTGCCGGGCAGGCGACGTACAAAACCTGGCAGGTCGTGGGTTCTCACCGCGCGCATACGCCACGCGTCGCGCGCTGTATCTCTCAGGAGATTGGGGAAGTAGAAGTTGAGCGCCGATATGGCGGCATAGTTCCGCCAGATCGCGTCAAGGCGCGCCACGAGCAGCCCTGCTGCTGCGTATGGAGAGGCTATCGTTGAACCGTGGGATGGGACAAGCAGATCCGCGCCGCACGATCCGACCTTCAACAGCGACTGAATGAGCTTGCGCCGATTCCCCATGAAGCCGTGGTAGTCGCGTACCGTTCCGCGGCCTTTCTGCAATGAGTAGATGTCCCACAGTCTGCCCGGTCCATAGAGCACATCGCCTGTGAAGGCAATGAGCGCCTCGCCATCGCGCACCAGGTACGACACGCTGCCATCGGTCGCTCCTGGCGTCTCCATCACCTCGATCGAGAAGCCGCGCCAGTTGAGAGTCTCTCCCTGTTCTACCGCGCTTGAGACGGCGAGGGATCTTGGCAGCACTTGCATCCCGGGCTGATGATGGTAGATATGCCATCGATTCGCGGGATCGCACCAGTACGACTCTACATTCTCGAACAGGTGACGCTCGGCCAGCGGGACAACGAGCTGGGCGCCCGCATTGACAAATGGATAAGCGCCGGCTACGTTGGGTCGTCGGTGCTGGGTGCACAGGATCATCTCGACCGTATCGATGCCGAACGCGCGCAGTCGGTCCGGTGTGATGTTGTCACAACAGTCCAGTAGTAGACACTTGCCGTTGGCGACGAGAACGCCACAGTTGACTGCACCAGGCAGTGTGAACAGGTGGGGTGAAAGTTGGGTGGGCGGGTTGCCCACCGGATATCGTGGAGGCATCGTCAAAGCCGCTCTGGCTCAGTAGGCCATGTGTTTGCGGTAGACGTCCAGTGCATAGCGATAGCTATCGTAGTGTGTGTTGGGTGAGATCGAATGATCTGACGCGAACACCAAGTGGGCGCCTCTGGCCTTCATGCCCTCGATGTAGTTTGTGACCTCGCGTTGGATAGTGTCTTTGTCATTCGTCTCAAACACACGGGCGTCTAGCCCACCGATAAAGGCGATCCGGTCTCCGTACGTGTCCGCAAATACGAAGGGATCGTTATCCTTGGCCTTGCGCTCCATCGGGTTCAGTGCATCGAAGCCGACGTCCAGGATGAGCGGCATAGCCGCAGCGACACTGCCGCATGTGTGCAACACGACGGGCAGATCATAGCTGTGGAAGAGATCAATCATCTCTGCATAGTACGGAAAGATCAGCTCCCGCAATACCTTCGGCGATGCAAACAGCCCATTCTTGTATCCAAGATCTTCATACAGCCACACGCCGTCGGGAAGGCCGACCTGTTCGAACGTGTGGATGAACAAAGCCTTGTATAGGTCGGTATATACCCGGTTGTAGTCGTGAATCCACGCGGGGTCGAGCAGGAGACTCTCGTACATAGTCACATCCCCCATGCTCTGACGCATTAGTTCCCAGACGAACATATGGCCGTAGTAGGTCCATCGGTGCTGGCCAGCCATCTTCCCAAAGTTCTTGCGGGTCTGCGCGATGTCGACTCGCGCCAGGTCCAACTGCGTCAGGTGCGGCCGAAAGTCACGCTCCCAGACCGCACGTGATGTCATCAGGAAGTCGATGTGTTCAGGCGTACCAGACTTGTGTTTCCAGTACTTGAGCGCGGCGCCAGCTCCGTTGCGCCGGATATCCCATTCCCCGGTTTCACTGATGAGCTCGTCGTAATCCCGCCAGGGCATCACGTCGAACCACGGCCCGACCCCCACGAGGTCATAGCCAAAGTGCTCCCACGCCGGCACGGGTTCCTCGTATTCACCCGCCACTTCGACGTCCACCCAGCGTCCATCCTCCGGGCTCCAGCGCGTATCTCCAACTTCCTTCGGCTCCATGCGAGTCGGATAGCCCTGCTGAATCCAGGCGGCAATGGTGTCGCCCCAGGGGGAATCTGTGAGACCCACTCGCTCGGCGGATCTTCGCCTGATCAGGCTGTCCACGATCTGCTGTGATGTCATCATGACAAACCTCCTGGCTGTGATGCGTCTTCTGCTTCAGTCTCGGAACTCTCCATAGCGTTGAGACCTGATGGGCCTAGAGAGCGAGCTTCCTCCGCAATGGATCTACTAGCCTACCTTGGTGCGCTACTCCGCGCGTATCTGATCGAAAAGGGGCCGGAGCCGGTCGTACATCTGATCCAGCCACTCTGGGATGATGCGAGTCTGGCTCACCACCGTCAGCGCATTGGTGTCGCCAGCCCAACGGGGTACGACGTGCAGATGAAGATGCTCGGCCACCCCGGCCCCGGCGGCATCGCCGATGTTCATGCCCAGATTGAATCCCTGAGGATCGTAGGCTTGTCGGAGCACGCGTACACTCAGTTGAGCCAGTGTCATCATCTCATCGAGTGTCGCTGAATCCAGTTGTTCCAGGCTCGAATGGTGCGCGTACGGTATCACCATCAGATGCCCGGTGTTGTAGGGGAAACGGTTGAGGATGACGTAACAGTGTTTCGCTCTGAAGAGGATATGCACAGACGCGTCGTCTTCGACAGCCCCAATGCAGAAGACGCAGCCATCGTTGTCGTGTTCTTCCGCGCCCCGCAGATACGGCATTCGCCACGGAGTCCAGAGGTGTTTCATCGTGAGGCGATTGTACAGCAAAACGAAGAGCTCGGCAACTGCTTTGACACAGTCAAACTGCCCGGGTAGAATGTTCTCCATATTCGGTTGAACTGTGTGGCGAAAATGACACTTGATGGCGCAGTGGGGCTGGATATACAGGCCATAACCGGAGCGCTGAGGACAGCAGCGTTCGGGCGCGCCCTGCACGTCCTACATTGCGTGAGTTCCACGAACGATGTCCTTCAGGATCTCGCGCGCCGGGCTGCTCCTGAAGGCACGGTCGTGGTTGCCGAGGAACAGACGATGGGCAGAGGGCGGCTGGGGCGTCGTTGGGAGGCCCCGCCCGGCGCGTGTCTGCTCTGTTCAGTGCTTTTTCGTCCACGGTTCGCTGTCGACCGCGCCAATCGGCTCACAATGCTTGTGTCGCTGGCGATGGCTGACGCAGTGACTGCGGTAAGTGGTTTGAGGGCGGCACTCAAGTGGCCGAATGATCTGGTAGTCTTGGCTTCGCGATCCGATGATCAGTCAGGACGATGGCGAAAGCTTGCCGGTGTGTTGACTGAGTCAGCCATCTCAGCGGGTCAGGTCGACTCAGTCGTCGTGGGTGTCGGCGTCAATGTCAACGTGCCAGTGAGCGGGCTGCCTGATCTCGCGCCCGATGCCACAAGCATACTTGCGGAGACGGGACGTCAAGTCTCCCGTGAGGAGCTCCTGGTATCTTTCCTGGAAGAGATAGAACGGCGCTATCAGACATTTGGGATAGGGAATGAGATCAAGTTGGAGTGGATCCATCGACTTGCGACCTTGGGACAGGAGATCATAGTGACCACTTCTTCCGAGCGTCTGGTGGGTTGGGCGGATTCGGTGGACGATGACGGCGCTCTGCTGCTACGCACCTCTGATGGTCGCGTGCATCGGTTGATGGTTGGCGATGTGATATCGGCGCACGGGGACATCTCGCATTTGAGGTGAGTTGAGGAGAAACACAACATGGGCGAGCGTCTCGATGCATTGCTGCGAGCGATCAATGGACTGGACCGGCTCTTGATTATGCCACATAACAACCCCGACCCTGACGCGATTGCCAGTGCCCTCGCGCTCCGCTTTCTGCTCGATCAGGTGAGCAAAGTGTCTGGCCAACTGGCCTACGTTGGGTTGGTGGGCAGGTCCGAGAACAAGGCGCTCGTGCGTTACCTCGACTATCCCTCCGAGCCTGTGCATGTGAGGGAGCTCGATGAACAGGTTCCGTGGGCATTGGTGGATACCCAGCCTGGCGCTGGCAATAATCCCTGGCATGCAGGCATTTCGGTGGCCATTGTGATCGATCACCACCATCTGCGCGAAACGACGGCACTGGCTGCATTCGCCGACGTGCGTCAGGATATAGGAGCAACATCGACTCTGTTGACGCAGTACCTCCGGGAGGCGAACATCGAGCCATCACCTCGGCTGGCTACAGCCCTTCTCTATGGCATCAAGAGCGACACGCTCTCATTGAGCCGTGGCGCCCGACAGGCCGACGTCGATGCGTACTTGTATCTCCTTGCGCGTGCGGATATCGATGCGCTGACTGAGATTGAACGCGCCCAGGTGCCAGCGGGCTACTTCAAATCGCTGGTTGGTACCTTGATGTCGGCCTGTGTCTATGATCACGTGGTGATCGCGTACGCTGGAGCAGTCGTTCACCCGGACTTCGTTGCTGAGATGGCCGACAGTCTGCTGCGACTACAGGGGGCGCAATGGGTGATCGCCATCGGTATCTACAGAGAGCGGCTGGTGATCTCTGTCAGAACAAATGGGTCAGGGGGAGCAGGTGCGTTGGTGCAGCACATTGTAGGTGATCGCGGCACTGCCGGCGGACACGGGGTATTGGCGGCAGGCGACATTCCCTTGTCGGGTGATGATCCGGCGAAGCTGGCAGAAGACCTGGCCCAACGAGCGCTCAGGTACCTGAACGTGTCCAGTGAGGTGATTGGCAGAAAGCTCGTGGACGAGGCTGAATGTGGACCTGTTGATGCGTGACGGCCGGTGTGGTGGCCACCTCTTCGTGCAGCTGTATCTCAGCGGGGTATGGGGTTCGTACTGCGCGTGAGCACAACGCAGTCCCGAATCGGCCATCCTATGGCGTCGTTGTACGGCGGTTGCGGTCAAGTGGGGTGAGATATGTCTTTTCGTAAGCTGGTACGCGAGAGCGCGTTTCGCCTGGCGCGTCACGATCTGGCTCTGTTCCTCGCTGATCACGAGGAAGATCTGCTGGTGATCTTCCGGGAAGAGATGCGACAGCTGGACGACGACGTTCCGGAGGAGAATCTGTTCATCGACATCAAGATGGTGCCACTGGGAGAGATGATCCTCAAAGCCGCGCTGCGGGCGATGCGCCGTTTCCTGACTGAGGATCTCTCTGCCTTGCCCGCAGTCGAGACTGAGGCTGCTCCTGATGAGACTTCGGGGGCGGCGGCCCTTGGAACCAGGAGGGGCATAATCATACGCGACGGCTAGAATCAGCCGTCGCGTCCGACGTCAGTACCCCCGCCGCGACTTGAACGCGGGCCACCGGCTTCGGAGGCCGGTGCTCTATCCACTGAGCTACGGGGGCGCGCACGTCACTTATACCACACAAGGTGGTAAGACGCAAGTCGGGTCAGCGCCGAGAACGTGCTTGGGTTCGTTCTCGACACAACACGTGGTTCTTGTCCGCCGTCGTTAGCCCGTGTGATTCGCTTGTGAGGACGTTCCCCGGGCCTCGCCAGCATCACGACAATGCGCCGGTTCGCCGGGACGCCATCTGGGCAGCCAGCAGGATCGCCTCGATCTGACTCTCCTCGTGAGCGATGCCCTGCCAGGCGATATCAAATGCGGTACCATGGTCGACTGACGTGCGCACGATGGGCAATCCCAGTGTAACCGTGACGCTGCGCTCGAAGCCGTGGGTCTTGATGGGGATGTGACCCTGATCGTGGTACATGCAGACCACAGCGTCGAACTCCCCCCGAATTGCGCGGAAGAAGACTGAGTCGGCGGGAATGGGCCCCACCGCATTGATGCCCTCTTTTGTGGCGCTCTCCACGGCAGGGCCGATCGCGTCGATCTCCTCACGTCCCATCAGTCCGCCATCGCCACCATGTGGGTTGAGCGCTGCCACCGCTAGACGCGGGCGAGGCAGCCCCATGGCCTGCATACCGGTGTCTGTCAGCTGGATTGTCTCCAACACGCTGTCATGCGTGATGTGCTTCGCGATATCCTTGAATGGCAGGTGGCGTGTGACATGGACTACTTTGAGATCTGTCGTTGCCAACATAGTCGTGACGCGAGGTTCGCCAGTCAGATCAGCGAGTAGCTCTGTATGGCCAATATAGGGGATGCTAGAGGCTTTTAGCGCGGCCTTGTTGATCGGGCTGGTGACAACTCCATCGGCCTGTCCGGCAATCACAAGCTCGACAGCTCGCTGAATGTAGTCGACCGAAGCCCGGCCGGCTGACGCGGATACCTGGCCTCGTATAAGAGTGGCCACGTTGACGTTGTTCAGATCCACGATGTCCAGTGATGGGGGTTCAAAACGTGCTTCGCAGACGGTGCTGACCGCATTGAGCGTCAGATCGGCGGATATCAAGGCAATGGCCTCGGACATGACATCCGAATCGCCGACGACAAACGGCCGGCAGCAGTCCCACACTTCCTGGTGGGTGAGTGCCTTGGCTGTGATCTCCGGGCCTACACCAGCCGGATCTCCCATTGTGATCGCGATGATTGGTTTGTTGTTCATCCACATTGCTCCCTGGAGCGATAGTGCTACAATTATACGCCTGTGTCTTGGTTGGACAATAGCGTTTCGTTGACGTTCATCGGGGTGGTTCTCGCACAAGCACATGGCCGAATATCATACTGCAACATGGCGTCTGCTGCACACAGAACCCAGTGATGGCGCCACCAATATGGCGGTGGATGAGGCGATCCTTCAGGCGATCGCGGCCGGTGAGTCATTGCCGACTCTGCGCCTCTATGGGTGGGATCCGGCCTGTCTCTCCCTTGGGCGTGCTCAACGTGTGACCGATGTCGATCGTCACGCCTTGAGTCGTGATGGAGTTGATTTGGTTCGCCGACCGACCGGTGGACGCGCCATTCTGCACATCGACGAGTTAACGTATAGTGTCATTGCGCCCGAAACAGAGGAACGGGTTGCCGGCGGCATTATGGAAAGCTACCGTCGGATCAGCACTGGTCTGGTACGTGGATTGGAGCTCCTGGGTATTCACGACATCGTGGCGGATCAACGTGTGAAGCGACGTGAGACTGCCGGGCCAGTATGTTTCGAGATTCCCGTCGACTACGAGATCACAGTCCATGGGCGTAAGTTGGTGGGTAGTGCGCAGATGCGTTCATCCGGTGTCGTGCTCCAGCATGGGGCCGTCCCGTTGACGGGTGACATATCGCGAATCTGCAACTACTTGAGTTCCCAACAGGACCCGGGGCGGGTGTTGGCCCGGGCTGTAACGGTTGAGGTCGCCCTCGGTCGAATCGTCACGTGGGATGAGGTGGCTGATGCGTTAGGGCGTGGCTTCTCCGAGGTGTTGAATCTAGATCTGCAGCCGATCGAGCTCACGCAGTCTGAAAGAGCGAGAGCGGCGGAGCTGCGTGGTGCGAAGTACGCAACGCCCGACTGGAACGAACGCATGTGATGACAGCCGTGTGGTCAATCGTGATGCGAGATGGTAATCGGCGCCTGCCGCGTTGAACTGTATCTTCCCGGCAGTGCGTCGCTGAAGGGCAAGCGGAGCGCGCTCAAACCACTGATCACACGCCTGCGGCGAGAGCTGAACGTCGCCGTGGCCGAAGTCGGTCACAATGATGTGTGGCAATCGGCGCACGTAGCTCTGGTCACGGTCGCCAACGACGCGGGGCACGTTCACGCAGTGCTGGAGCAAGCGGTGCACTGGATCGAGGGGCGATTTCCCGATGTCCAGATCGTGGACTGGGAGATCGAGATCTTCTGAGCAGTGTTGATCCGGAACTTGCCGAGAACACCAGGCTAGTCTGGCATTCAGTGCCTGATCAGCCCGTTCCGCTGGAGTCAGGATAGACAACGCCCGCCGCAGCGACGTGACACTGCGGCGGGCGTTCCCTCGGGTCACACCACTGTTGGACCTAGTATATCGATAGGTAACGTTCGACCTCCCAGGGAGTAACCTGCAAGCGGTATTCGTTCCATTCCTGCGCTTTGGCCGTGAGGAACCTCTCGTAAACATGGGCGCCCAGTGCGTCTTGAATCACCTTGTCCTCGGCGAGGCAGTCGAGAGCTTCCTTCAGGGAGCCTGGAAGCATTTCCACGTGCCGAGCCTGCCGGCGTGCATCATCAAGATCGTAGAGGTTCTCCTCCAGAGCGTCAGGCGGCGTCATACCCTTCTCAATCCCATCGAGGCCTGCTTTCAGCATTGCCGCGAATGCCAGGTAGGGGTTGCAGCTCGGATCGGGACAACGAAGCTCAAGACGTGTGGCCTCGATCTGGCTGACCTTGGGCACACGGATGAGGGCTGATCGGTTCACGCGCGCCCAGCTGATGTAGACTGGCGCCTCGTAGCCTGGCACCAATCTCTTGTAGGAATTGACCAGTGGGGCGATGATTGCACACATAGAACGCGCGTGGTAGAGCTGGCCTGCGATGAACTGCCTGGCGGTCTCCGAGAGACCAAACGCATCATCTGGATCAGCGAAAAGGTTCCTCCCGTCGTCCAGGCTCACCAGGCTCTGGTGAACGTGCATTCCCGAGCCACTGATCTGTGCGATTGGCTTGGGCATCCACGTGGCGTACAGTCCATTCTGATGCGCGACGGCCTTCAGTACGTACTTGAACGTGATTGCATTATCCGCCGTGGTCAGCGCGTCTGCGTACTGGAAGTCGATCTCGTGCTGCCCCATTGCAACCTCGTGATGCCCGGCTTCCACGACGATTCCAAACGTTTGCAGAGCTGCAACCATCTCTTTGCGGATCGAGATCGCCAGATCAGTCGAGTAGTCGAAATAGCCGCCGCGATCGTGGGGGATCAGAGTTGGACGTCCCTCGTCGTCATACTGAAACAGGAAGAACTCTAGCTCGGGACCGGTATTGTATGCCAGGCCTTTGCTGGCCGCGTCCTTGATCGCCTGCTTCAGAACGCCGCGCGGATCGCCTGGGAAAGGGTCTCCGGAGGGTGTGTAGACATCACAGATCATCCGTGCTGTGGCGCCATTCCCGTCGCTCTCCCAAGGTATGATCCTGAAGGTCGTTGGGTCGGGCATCAGGTACATGTCGCTCTCGGCAATGCGAGCGAATCCCTGGATTGAGGAACCATCGAACCAGACGCCACGCTCAAACGCCGTCTCCAACTGCCCAATAGGTATGGTGATACCCTTCACAATCCCTACGACATCGGTAAACTGGATATGAACGAAACGAACGTCCTTCTCCCTGGCAGTGCGCAGGACATCCTCAGCCGACGTAGGTACCATTTCGAACCCCCTTCTCTCTCCGCAGATATGACTGGACTAATGCAAGTGTGCTTGGCTGACCCGTCAGCGGTGGCCTGTCAACCGGCCGCTCTATCTCCAGCCAACAACTGGTGCATAGTATACAGGGTTGGCGACGGTCGGTCTACGGTCAAGTTCCACGAAGCTGAAGGACCAAGTTCTGTGCAATCTGCCCAATGTGGAATCTCGGCAGTCGCTGGGTGCGGCGCTGGGATGGTCTCCATGGTCTACGCAGCGTTACGGGGTTCGCGAGGTGCGCGGTCGTTACTCGCTGACAAAGGGCCGGATTCTGAGTGCCAGCTCCAGCGAGAATCGATCGTCAGCGTTCGCCAGATCGAGGCCGGTGATCTGGTTGATGCGCTCCAGACGGTAGAGGAGCGAGTTGCGGTGGAGGAAGAGGCTCTCTGCCGTCTGGCTCACGTTGCCTTGGTGTGCGAAGTATGCTTCGAGGGTGGGGACAAGCTCCGTGTGATGACTACTATCGTACTTCACAAGCGGGGCGAGTGTCTGAGCGAAGAACTCATTCAGTTCCTCGCAGTCCTGCAATCGACACAGCAGCCGGTACATACCCAGATCGCTGAATGCCAGGACTCTGTCCTCTCCAAACAGGGTCCTGGCCAATGTGAGAGCCTCTCCAGCCTGCACAAACGAGCGCCGCAGGCCGGTCAGCTCCTGCCCTGGTCTGCCGATACCTGCTGAGATGTGGACATCCGGCGCGAAACGCATGAATTGAACACGCGCTGCCTCGGCCAGTGCCTCGATCTGGCGAAGTACTGCTGGGTCCTCAGCGGTGCACAGGGCCACAAGTTGACCTTCGTACGTGGACAGGAAAGCGCGGATGCCGGTTTCCAGCAATGTGGCCCTGAACTCGCTGGCAAGATTGACCAGCACAGAAGCGCGCTCTTCGCCCGCGTCGAAAACGCAAACGACGTGCATCCCACCCAGGTCGTAGTGCATCTCCGCGGCCCGGCGAGCTACAATGCGTTCGTCGTCTCCACTGGCCGTCAGGATCAGGTCCAGCAGCTCGCTGTGAAGACGGTCCCGGGCTGCCTCGACGGCGCGTTGTTTGGCCATTTCCACAGCACACACTAAGGCCCCGCGCTCCACAGCCAGCCGGTCCAGATCGTCCATGCCGCCTTCAGGGCTGAGTGTTGACAGGTAGCCAGCGAGTCTACCCTCAATAATGATTGTCGCCACGCCGCGCGTCCATCCTACGGGCGTGATGGGCGTCTCAGTGTAGAGGGGAGTCTCCCCATTCAGTTGGCGACCACGTAGCCAGGCGCGGAGCTCTGTATCGTCTGCCAATGCCACCATCGTAGGCGATTCAACCGCGAGGGTCTCAGGCCAGGCAGATGCCTGCACTGTCAGATGCTCGTCCTGGATGATGATGGGTTTCTTCGTGATATGCAGGAGCTCGGTGGCAATAGCGGATAGTCCTCTGTTCTCTATTGCAAGCTGCGCCAGTTGACGGTAGATCTGCCGGCCACGTCGATCTAGCTGTGCTTCGCGCTCGACAATGAGCCGGATGATGTCCCGTTCGATATCGCGCAGATCCGATGCAGACGGTAACCTGAAGAGGGGAAGGTTGAGTTGATCAGCCACCGCTACCGCCTCATCCGGCACGTTACCGATGACGGCCAGCCCTGTGGCTCGAAGTTCAGCCAGCGTTTCGACCACGCGACCCAGTGTGAGTCGCTCATCGAGAAGAGTTAGATCCTCAATGGTGAGGAGAGCAAACTCGGCTTCCTCAAGATTGGCGAACGCGGGCGGGTAGACCGACATACGGTGTGCCCACTGCACCAGATGGTGCAGGCCGCCGGCGCCACCTGCAAGTCTTGCCTCGGACGGAAGCGCCAGTCGTTGTACCTCCTCGACCGTTGGTAGTCCCATTTCCCTCTCAGACTTGGTGAAGTGAGTCGATCCCCCTAGGACTGGATACTGTGGGGACTCAATCAGATGTCCGCCTGGCTCGAGATTTCATCCAGTATGTCCGCACCACTGCGCTGCGATGTACTACTGATCGCCACGCGCAGATCACGTCGGAACCCATCGGTCAGGTCATCGCCTGTCGCGCACTGGGTCAACGCGATCGCCCTGGCAGCACTGGCGATGGCATATCGCGGCTCGTAACGCCCCAGGTCCTCAAAGAAGAACGTACAGCTGGCATACATGCGCTGTCGATACAGTTGGGCCTCCAGCAACTGGATGACCTGTCGCGAATCGTCACTGCTCAGATGTCCCATGTTATGGTTGGCGAGAAACGCCTGCCCGTCCATCTCCCTCAATGCGACCACGATGTAGTCATCTCGGAGTGGGTAGGGAGCGAATCCCAATCGCTGCGCCTCGCGCTCATAGACCTTATCAAGGTCGCCCGCCAGATTGTCTAACGCGCGGCGAAGCCCTGCCTTCCATCGACTGCTCCCCGGGGTGCAGTCGCAGCCCACCACCCAACGATCCAGACGATGACTACAGCTCCACGCCGTGTTCTCCACGATTGTGAGCTCATCGCGTGGGGGATGGTCGCGCAAGAACAGCCCCAGGGTCGTCAAGGTGTAACCGTTGCTTTCCTGTGCACGTGT
>JAAZAN010000219.1 GCA_012514315.1 Chloroflexota bacterium | reverse complement strand
CCAGCTTGCACGGCCCATGGTGTATGTTACAATGATGCTTAGGAGGGACTGAATGCCCATTCGTCTGCTGTCTGACACAGTGGCTTCGCAGATTGCTGCCGGAGAGGTTGTTGAGCGTCCAGCGTCCGTGATCAAGGAAGCGGTCGAGAACAGTATCGACGCGAACGCACGGGACATCCGTGTTGAGATCCACGGTGGGGGCAAAGAACGGCTACTGGTGACAGATGATGGTTCGGGCGTCGCGTCGGCCGAAGTGGAGTTGGCGTTTCACCGGCATTCAACTAGCAAGCTGGCCTCCACGGAGGACCTAAACAGGATCACAACGTTAGGATTTCGAGGCGAGGCGCTTGCCTCGATCGCCGCTGTCAGTCGGATGACCTTCATCACTCGTGCTGGCGATGAGCCTGTAGGAACGCTCTTGCGCCTTGAGGGCGGGCGGATTATGGCCCGACAGGAGCATGGACGTGCTGCTGGTACGACGCTAATTGTAGAGGATCTCTTCTTCAATGTGCCGGCGCGTCGCAAGTTCCTGCGCTCTGACGAAACGGAGCGCCGGCATATTGATGCCTGGTTGACTCGGTATTCGATGGCATATCCCGAGCTACGCTTCACCCTGAACCATGCGGCGAACACAGTGTTCCAGTCGCCCGGCAGCGGTCGGTTGCGTGATGTGATGGTCGCTGTATACGGCCTCGACGTGGGCGCCGCCGCGCTGGATGTGATCCCGGGCCGTGAATCTGAGAACAACATCAGGGTCGAAGGCTTGGTCAGCCCTCCCTCACTGCATCGTGCTAACCGCTCGTATATCACACTGTTCGTGAACGGTCGCTGGATCCAGGACACCCGCCTGACCTACGCTGTCGTTCAAGCCTACCACACATTGCTGCCTACAGGTCGTTATCCCCTGGCGGTGTTGATGATCTCTCTTCCACCGGACCACGTGGATGTGAATGTGCACCCCACCAAGTCCGAAGTTCGCTTCAGTGATGGCGACGCGGTGTTCCGCACGGTCCAGCAGGCTGTGCGTCGCGCAGTCTTGCAGCAGGCGCCGGTACCGCCGGTCAGACTGGGCGCCTCCGCGTGGCCTGCCTGGGGCCACGGCGACTCGGCGGATCGTCGGGAGCGATTCTCACGTATTGGTCACGATGACAATACCCCGTTGCCCTTTGGTGCTTCGCAGTCTTCCGCAGTAGCTTCTAACGCAGTCGCCCCCATCGCTGAGGATCGGTTGCCTCCTCTGAGGGTGATAGGTCAGCTTAAGTTGACCTATATCATCGCGGAGGGACCGGACGGCCTGTACTTGATCGATCAACACGCCGCCCACGAGCGTGTGCTGTTCGAGCGACTGCTCGCCGAACGCCAGAGCGCGAAGGTGGCCTCTCAGGCGCTTCTCGAACCGCTGCCTGTCGAGCTTGCCCCGGAAGCAGCGGGGCGGTTGGTCGAATATGCCGAGGCGCTCACCGAGTTCGGATTTCGAGTTGAGCCGTTCGGAGGAACGACTGTCCTATTGCGTGCGGTCCCAGCTATTGTCGCAGAGGAGAACCCAGTCCACGTTCTGGACGATGTCGCTGCAGCGCTTGGGGTGGGAGACCAGCCGCTAGCGGCGAACATCGAGGAAACCGTGGCCCGTGAAGTGTGTAAGCGCGCTTCGGTCAAAGCAGGCCGGACGATGGCTCGCGAGGAGATGGAACAGGTCATCCGGGCGCTGGAACAGACGTCCAATCCCCGTACGTGTCCCCACGGACGTCCGACGATGATCCATCTGAGTGCGACGGAACTCGCTCACGCGTTCAATCGGTAAGCGCGCTCCTCTGTCTACTTGTCCCTGAATTTATTGGTGATCGGCAAGCGACGATCCCTGCCAAAAGCGCGTGACGTGATCTTGACACCCGGTGGCGCCTGGCGGCGCTTGTACTCATTACGATCCACCATAGATATCACTCTGCGCACGACCGCTTCATCGAAGCCTTGTGCCGCAATATCCAGCAGGGATTGGTCCTCTTCCACGTAGGCCCGAAGAATCGGATCAAGAACCTCGTAGGGCGGAAGACTGTCCGTGTCCTTCTGGTCGGGGCGCAGTTCTGCCGAGGGAGGACGGGTGAGGATGCGCTCGGGAATTGTCGGACCGTCATCCCATGTATTGCGCCAGCGAGCAAGTTCATATACGAGGGTTTTGGGCACATCCTTGATCACAGCAAATCCGCCCGCCATGTCGCCGTACAGTGTCGCGTAACCAACACTCATCTCACTCTTGTTGCCCGTCGTCAAGACCATCCAGCCAAACTTGTTCGACAGCGCCATCAACAGGTTGCCGCGGGTTCTTGCCTGTAGATTCTCCTCGGTAATGTCGGGCGCCGCGTCGCCGAAAGGTCTGGCCAGAACATCAAGGTATGCCTGGAAGACCTGTTCGATGGGGATCACGAGGAACCTGCACCCAAGGTTCTGTGCCAGGAGCTCAGCATCAGTCTGGCTGTAATCCGCCGAGTACTGTGATGGCATGGCCACACCGACCACGTTCTCAGGCCCCAGGGCGTCAGCGGCGATGCAAGCAACCAGTGCGGAGTCTATGCCACCAGAGAGGCCAATGGTCACCTGATGAAACCCATTCTTTCGCACGTAATCCCGGGTACCAAGCACGAGGGCGTGGTAGATCTCACTGAGTCGAGACATCGGCTCGAAAGTATGGCGGCCTGGCAATGCGGATTGTCGCGATGTTGATCGGACATTGGTAAGTTTGATCCGATCGGAGTCGCCTGTGGGCTGCTTTCGCCAGCGGGGATCGTGGAGACGTTGACGAAAGACACTGGTCAGATCAATGTCGGCTAGAACGAAATCCTCGTCGAACTGTGCCCCACGGGCCAGCAGCTCGCCGCGCTCGTCGAAGACGACGCTGCCGCCGTCGAAAACCAGCTCGTCCTGCCCGCCAACTAGGTTGCACATAGCGACTACCGCGACGTTATCGGCCGCTCGGGTCGCGAGCATGCGCTCGCGTGCGCCGCACTTACCGGCATGGTATGGCGACGCTGAGATGTTGAGCAGAAGCTGTGCGCCCTCAGTAGCCTGCTCCTGAGGTGGTCCGTCAGGGTACCAGATGTCCTCACAGATGCTAACGCCAATGACAATATCATCCAAGACGAAGACCGGGTTCTTAGTCCCTGATCGGAAATACCGATCCTCATCGAAAACGCCATAGGTGGGAAGGAAGTGTTTCCGATAGACGCCAGCCAGCGCCCCGTCGTGCAGTACCGCTGCGGCATTGTAGACATCGTCAGCGACCTCGACGAATCCCAGGATGGCGGTTAGGCCCGTAGTGACTGACGCGAGTTGTCGGACGGTGGCGTGACTGGCCTCAACGAATGATGGCTTCAGGAGCAGGTCCTCTGGCGGGTAACCGGTTATGCCCATCTCCGGGAAGAGGACAAGGTCGGCTCCCACATCTCTGGCATGATCAATCTGCACGCGGATTTTCTGCGCGTTGGTATCCAGGTCGCCGACTGTCGTATTGATCTGTGCCAAGGCGATGCGTAATGCGGTCATACTGACGGCTCCCGTAGTCTATCTGGTACAGGACCCAGCTGTGGATAGCCAGCCATCCTGCACAGTCCACAGATTCTACCATCGTTGCCCGGTCGTTGGAAGTAGATGGCAGCGGCTTGACGTGATATGACGAGAAGCGGCCTCCCTATCCGGGCAGCCGCTCCCTGTGCAGTATGCCCCTGGCGCGATTCGAACGCGCGGCCTTGAACTTAGGAGGTTCCTGCTCTATCCAATCTGAGCTACAGGGGCGTACAGCGATTATAGCATAGCCGGTTTCTCACGGCAAGCCATCCGCGCACCGGGTCATCTTTGACAAAAGCGACTGAAGTGTTATCATACCTCAGGCTGACCCAACGGAGTTGTCCTTATGCGCATCACATCAGAATGGCGCCCGATACACTGGGTACTGGCCAGCATCATTCTCCTGACGCTGCCGTGTTACTGCATCGGTATCTCGATGCTAGTGCTCAGACCAGAGTCAAGGGCCGCGACTTCGACACCCACCGCAACACTCACGCAGACACTCTCGCCGACTCCGAGTCAGGAAAGCCGCGAGCCGACCGAGACACTGCGCGCCACACCGACGCAATGGTTCCCACCCACGCATACGCCGACGTTCACGCCCAGCGCAACACCGGTGCCAACCGATACGCCGATACCGACAGCAACGAGTACGGAGCTGCCTCCAACAGCGACGCCAACATTCACATCGACACCCGTACCAACCAATACATCGACGCCAACAATGACGCCCACCGAGACTCTGGAGCCTACGGACACTGCAACGCCAACGTGGACGGTTACAGCGACGACAGCGACGACAGAGGCGACAGAGACGCCCACTGTCACCGCCACGCCGTCGCCGGATACACCAACAGCTACACCTACCGAAACGGCGAGTCCGTAGCACGAGACCCAGTCACTAGAGCGGGGCCGAGTCAACGATCCAAGGAGTGTGACAATTGCAGGTGATTCCCTTTCTCAGAGAGCTTTCCGCCGCGACCGGTATCGCCGGCCGCGAGCATGGTGTGCGCACAGTCGTACAAGAAGCGTGGCGCCCACTGGTGGACGAGATACGAGAGGATAAGCTGGGAAATCTGATCGCCCTGAAGCGGGGCAGTGGATCCGGCCAGCGCCCTCGATTGATGTTGGCCGCCCATATGGACGAGGTCGGCCTCGTTGTGACAGGGATCGACAGCGGATTCCTGCGTATCGCACCGGTCGGTGGGGCCGATCGGCGCGTCCTGCCCGGACTCGAGGTGGTCGTGCACGGTCAGCGTGACCTTCCCGGCATCGTTGCGACTCGTCCACCCCACGTCCTCTCATCGATCGATCGCCAGCGGACTATTCCATGGGACAAGCTGTTTGTCGATGTAGGGTTGCCTGAGGCGACCGTCCGACAGAACGTTGCGGTAGGTGATCTCATCTCCATTCAGGCCAACCTTCTGGAATTACAGAATCGCCGTGTGGCTGCCAAGGCTCTTGACGACAGAGCGTGTGTGGCGGCCGTCACAATGGCCCTCGAGCAACTTGGCCCTGTCAGGCACACGTGGGACATTCTCGCTGTCGCAACTACACAAGAGGAAATTGGTCTCAAGGGGGCAACCACGGCAACGTATGGGATTGGGCCCGATCTAGCGATCGCGCTGGACGTTACGTTTGGCGCTCAACCCGGAGCGGCGGACACCGATACATTCCCGCTCGGGGAAGGTCCTACACTGGGCATCGGCCCCAATTTCCATCCCAAGTTCACCGACTACATCCGGCAGCTCGCCGACCGTCACGAGTTTCCCTATCACATCGAAGCCACCCCGGGAGTCAGCGGCACCGATGCTTGGGCGATTCAGGTCGCCCTCGAAGGCATACCCACAGCTCTGCTATCTTTGCCGATCCGCTACATGCATCAACCAATTGAGTTGTTGGATACTCAGGATATTGAACGCACCGGCAGGTTGCTGGCGACCATCATCGCGGAGCTGGACGACGGATTCCTCAGCAAACTGGCATGGGACATTGGAGCGGAAGATGAGTGAGTCACAGATGATCCTACAACAGCTCTCCGAAGCCACTGGCGTTTCGGGTGACGAACAAGATGTCCGTAGCGTGGTACTGAATGCGATTCGTGCCTGCGTTGACGATCTCAGAATCGACTCGATAGGCAACATCCTGGCCGTGAAGCGGGGGAAGGACGAGAACGGCGTGCGCGTCATGGTGAGCGCCCACATGGATGAGGTCGGTTTCATGGTTGTTGGACACAACGGCGACGGATTCCTGAAGTTTAGAACCGTCGGAGGCATCGATGCAAGAATACTCCCAGGTGCAAGCATCAGTGTAGGCCCCAAGCGGCTCCCAGGCGTCATCGGCGTGAAACCCGTCCACCTGCTCAAGAGCAGTGATGAAGCTGAGCAGGTCGCCAAGGTCGATGACTTGATGGTGGACATCGGCGCGAAGAACAAGAGCGAAGCAGAGAAGTTGGCCCCCCTGGGAACTTACGCAACATTTGCGTCCCACTTCAGGGAGTTGGGGCCCTGCGTGAGTGGCAAGGCCTTCGACGACCGGGCAGGGTGCGCCATACTCATCGAGGTGCTGCGTGCAACAGAGGCACTGGGATGCGAACTCCACGCCGCCTTCACCGTCCAGGAGGAGGTGGGGCTGCGTGGCGCCCGCGTAGCTGCTTTCGCAATCGATCCTGAATGCGCTTTCGCGCTGGAGGGTACTATCGCTGACGATCTGCCCAAGGACAAGCCGGGGACAAGCCCCACGACGGAGTTGGGGAAAGGGCCCGCGATCACCGTGATGGATCGATCGTTTATCGCCGACCGTCGGTTGGTAAGACTGGTAACAGGCACAGCCGAGGAACTGGGCATCCCCTACCAAATCAAGCAGCCTGGCATTGGGGGAACAGATGCCGGCGCCATTCATCGGTCGCGCGGAGGTGTACCGTCCATCACATTGGCCGTGCCGTGTCGCTACATTCACAGCCCCGCTGCGCTGATGAACCTGGCGGATTTTGGTCGCACCGTTCGACTGTTGCGCGAGTCGCTGTCACGCCTTACCCGCGATACTCTCAGGAGAGAACCATGAATGCACTCATCCAAAAACTCACTGAAAGCTTTGGCCCATCCGGAGCCGAAGACCCGATAAGAGCAGTAATCCGTGCCGAGATAGAGGCACTGGCCGACGAGATCCGTGTAGATCCGTTGGGCAGCCTGGTCGTCTACAAGGCCGGTTCGGGCCAGGGCAAACGGATTCTGTTGGATGCTCATATGGACGAAATCGGCGTCATTGCAGCCTACATCGATGAGAATGGATTCGTTCGTTTCACACAGATCGGCGGCCTGTACCCCCTTGCCTTAGTGGGATCACGGGTAGCGTTTGGGAACGGAACCGTGGGTGTCATCGGGTACGAACATAAGTCGGTCACCGACAAGATCCCCTCACTCGACCAACTGTACATCGACGTCGGCGCCACAGATCGGGAGGATTGTCCCGTCCGCATTGGTGATCCCGCAGTGTTCTCACGCCCATTTGTATCACAGGGTTCCCGCCTTCTGGCCAAGGCGATGGATGACCGGATTGGCTGTGCTATGTTGATCGAAACACTGCGCCGGCTGGACAAGAGCCCGCATGATGTGTACCTGGTGTTCAGCGTGCAGGAAGAGACGACACTGTCCGGCGCCCGGACATCCGCATACGGCATCGACCCAGATCTGGCCATTGCGGTTGACGTTACCGATACGGGCGACACACCCGAGTGTCTTCCCATGGCGGTACGGCTTGGTGAGGGACCAGCCATCAAGGTCCAGGACTCCGGTATGATCGCCCATCCATCAGTGCGCGATCTTATGGTGCAGCGCGCCAAAGCCGCTGGAACACCCTACCAGTTGGAGGTTCTGGTGGGAGGCACCACCGACGCGGCCGCGATGCAGCTCGTACGAGCCGGTGTACCCACCGGCTGCCTATCCATACCGTGTCGGTACGTCCATACCCCTTCGGAGATGGTGGACGCGAACGACGTGGAACACGGCGTCCAATTGCTTTTGGAGATTCTGCAGTCTACCTGAGCACATCACTGCAGGACGTACGTCCGATGAAGCAGGACAGAACCCAGTACT
The DNA here is from genome assembly GCA_012514315.1 of Chloroflexota bacterium. Lineage (GTDB taxonomy): Bacteria > Chloroflexota > Anaerolineae > B4-G1 > B4-G1 > JAAZAN01. Next base: position 1,367 of record JAAZAN010000219.1, on the reverse strand, counting down.
ATGCGTTCCTCTTCCTGGTAGCCGTCATCGGTCTGATCACGGGTGGAGTAATCGTCTATTCATCGACACGCTCCCGGGCTACTGCCCCCATTGTGGTCTCAACACCACGGCCGACTGAGACTACACCGGCGAGAGATGTCGAGGCGTCTCTGCGCGTATATGTGAGTGGAGCTGTCCGGACACCGGCGGTCTATACACTTTCATCAGGAAGTATTGTCGACGACGCTCTCCGCGCCGCTGGCGGGCCGACGTCGGACGCAGCCCTGGAGACCATCAACCTGGCGCTAGAGCTGCAGGATCAGCAACACATCCATGTGCCGCGTCAGGGGGAGGAATCAACCACCCTGCCTTTGGTCGACGGGGCCAGTCGAACCGGTTCTTTCGAGCTCAAGGTGAACATCAACACCGCCACTGCTGCCGAGCTTGAGTCGCTACCTCGGGTCGGCCCGGCGTTGGCAGAGCGGATCATCGCCTACCGCGAGGCAAACGGACCGTTTGCAGGAGTGGATGAAATACAAAACGTGGCCGGCATCGGACCAGCCACGCTTGAGGAATTGAGGGATCTGATCACGGTTGGTCGGGAGTGAGCAAGTTCGTCGTGATGACTCCCAGATCGACCGCACCGCCAGTGTCGCGCCAGTCCACCATGAGATCGTTCGTGGGTACGTCAGGCTCGGTCAACATCACCGGACTCGGATAGTCATCAATCATCAGAAAGTACAGATTGTCAGGTACTTCTGTGACGTAGAACATCCCCTGTTCGTCCGTGACCCCTCTAGGGGCATTCTGTTGATCGAGCGCGGCGAATACGACTGAGTTATCAGAAGCGAACAGACCCTCGGCCAGGTAGACCGGCCGCCCAACCACAGGCTCACCGGTATTCTCGCGAATGACATACCCGCAGACCGTGTTTCCGGCCGGCTGAATCAAGGTGAGGCAGGCTGGGCGTTCGACCTCCCCAGTAGCGGGCGGCACAGGCGATTCGATTGGCGACTCAAGAGGCGACACACTGTTCAGTGTCCCCGGGTCAGGCGAAGCGACAGCTGGTGTCGCCGTGACTTCCTCAGGACCACACGCCACAGCCACAAGGGCCACTCCAGCCATCAAGCACGCCAACAATAACCTGGTCATTCTAGTCGACAAATTCGTACCTCCTCACATTGCACACCAAGGGAGACCGTATGCAGGCCCCCCACGACCGCATACTGATCCATCGTAGCAGACGACCAGCAACTAACGGATGAGCCTCCACATACGCAGGAAGGGACCACACGATGTGGTCCCTTCCCAACTCACGATATTCTATCGAATTCTTCGGTCACGTAGCACGTGCTAGTCTACTGGCGCCTGCGCCTGAATGGCATTAT
>JAAZAN010000218.1 GCA_012514315.1 Chloroflexota bacterium | reverse complement strand
TCGACCAATTGGAGGAGGAGTTGGAGAGAGAGCTGAACAGAGCTGCTGAGAGTGATGACGATGAGTGAGATCGGTCGTTCCATCGATGATGACCTATCAAGAGTTTGCTGAAGGGGGCGTTGTATCCGGCGTGGGAGGGTGAATGTGGAAGATGAGCGTCGTTAGCGCGCAGGTGAGCCTGTATCCGCTGAGGCAGGAATCGATTGGGCCGACCATCCGGGAGGCGGTGAGCATTATGCGTCAGCGCGGACTGGGTACCCGTATCGGAGAAATGAGCACACTGGTATGGGGAGAAGAGGAGGTACTCTTTGCTGCTCTGCAAGAGGTGTTCCACCAAGCAGCCCAACGAGGCGATACGGTCATGGTGATTACGCTCTCCAACGCTTGTCCATCGCCCGAGGAGTTGTGAAGTGACTTTCGACGAGCGTACTGCCTCCCACTACGAGGTATGGTACGACACACCAGAGGGGTCGCGAGCCGATGTCTTGGAGAAAGCCGCGCTGCGCCAGCTTCTGGAATGCTTCGGCGACACTGAAAGTGTCTTGGAGGTCGGGTGCGGGACGGGCCACTTCACTCGATGGCTGAGTGCACAGGGACTGAGTGCCGTGGGGCTCGATCTGTCGGCAGCGATGTTGACGCAGGCACGCGCATTGCAGGGCGCGCCACTGGTTCAAGGAGATGCTATTCACCTGCCATTCGTCGATGGTGCGTTCGAACTGGTCTCGTTTGTCACGACGCTCGAGTTTTTGGAGGAGCCGCAACAGGCGCTGGCTGAGGCACTGCGTGTGGCTCGGCGCGGACTGTTGTTGGGCGTTCTTAATCGCTGGAGCCTGCTTCGACTGCAGCGCTGGGCGGCAGGGCTTCTGCGCCAAACCATCTACGATACGGCGCATTTCTACGGGGTGAGCGAGTTGCGGAAGCGGTTGCGGTCGGTGAGCCCTGAGGGCGCACATATCGTGTGGCGCACTACTCTGTACCCTCGGTGGTGGCCGTGGCTCCAGGCCCATCTGCCGTGGGGGGGGTTCACTGTAATGGCGCTCATTGCAGGAGATGGGTTTCAGGAGAGAGGATTATGAATGCGGAAACAATGTGGGTAGACGTTACCCGCTGTACAGGGTGTGGCGTGTGTGTGAAGGTCTGTCCCGTCGAGGCCATCGCGTTGGTGAACGGCAAGGCTCATATCGCTGAGGAAGTGTGTACCGGTTGTGGGGCTTGCGTTAACGTCTGTCCGGTTGACGCTATCCAGCCTGTGGTCCAGGGGGAGCTCGTTCCCGCACCGGGGCGAGAGTTGGCTACTGCCCGTCGCGCCGGCCCGCTGACGGCAACGGCGAGCGCGGCGGTTTTCGCTACCAGCGTGGGGCTGCTGGCGAGGCTCGCAGGGGCCCTGATTCGTACGTTGGGCCGATGGCTGACGCAGCCGTCATCAATCGTGGGATCGTCCTCTCCGTCGTTCACTCCGACTACGAGCTCAGGGTCGAGTCGCACCGGGCGTGGATATCGGGCAAGGCATCGCCGGCGTGGCAAGTGACCCTGTCGAGTGGAGATGGCTGGTGGAGAGTTCCCGGTTCTTGAGTAGAATACGCTTGAGCAATGCATGGAGGAAGACTTGAATGAGGAGCAACGAGAATGATCATAGCAGTAGCGAGTGGTAAAGGGGGGACCGGCAAGACGACGGTCGCCGTCAGCCTGGCACTGAGCCTGGCGGCCGACCCACCGACGCAGGGGAATTCTAGCCCATTGTTCCTGGACTGCGATGTAGAGGAGCCCAACGCCGCGCTCTTCCTCAACCCCGCGATCTTCGAGCGCCGAGAGGTAGGCTTGATGATCCCGCAGATCGATCTGGAGAGATGCACCTACTGTGGGCGCTGCGCCGAGGTGTGTCAGTATCACGCCATCGCTGTGGTTGGGAAGAAGGTGCTCGTATTTCCAGAGCTCTGTCACGGCTGCGGGAGTTGTACGTTGAACTGTGGTCCCGGTGCGATTCAGGAGGTGCTGCACGTGCTGGGCACCATAGAACGGGGCTGGGCTGGCCCACTGGAATTTGCCCAGGGGACGATGAACGTGGGCGAGCCGATGGCCGTCCCGATAATCCGGCAGTTGAAGCGCTGGATGCTCGCGCCAGCCTCTGATACTGTCCATACCGACCGACGCCCTGTGATTCTGGATGCGTCGCCAGGCACGGCCTGCCCCGTGGTCGAGAGTATGCGTGGCGTGGATTTCGTGCTGTTGGTCACCGAACCGACCCCCTTCGGGCTGCACGATCTTCGACTGGCGGTGGAGGTGGCCCGAGACGAGCTGGGGCTGCCCGTCGGGGTCGTGATCAACCGGGATGGCGTGGGAGACCGGGGTGTGGACGAGTACTGCGCTGCGGAGTCGATCCCGATACTAATGCGCATCCCACTTGATCGACGCGTCGCCGAAGCGTATTCGGATGGAGGAACACTGGTTGGGACGCTGCCCGAGTACCGGGAGCGGTTTCATAGTCTGTACGGGACCATCGGGGAATTGGTGGTGGACAGGAAAGGTGGGCGCGCAAGATGAAACAACTCGTCATTCTCAGCGGCAAGGGGGGCACCGGGAAAACAACTGTTGCAGCGGCGCTGGCCCATCTGGCATCCGAGGAACTCCCGATCGTCCTGGCCGACGCTGACGTGGATGCAGCCAACCTCGAACTGGTGCTTGATCCGGTAAAGCAGGAGGAGCACCCATTCATCGGCGGCAAGCTGGCCGCGATTGATCCTGAGCTGTGCACCGCCTGCGGCGTCTGTGCCAGCGTGTGCCGGTTTGATGCAATCATCGCTGGTGACGTGGCGTACCAGGTGGATTCGCTGGCCTGTGAGGGATGTGCCTCCTGTTTCTACCAATGCCCTGACGAGGCGATCTGCATGGAGGAGCAACAAGCGGGCGTGTGGTTCCGATCGGAGACGCGCTTCGGGCCGCTCTTTCACGCCCATCTATTCGCTGGACAGGAGAACTCGGGCAAGCTGGTTACACTAGTCAAGCAGCAGGCGCGCTTGCGAGGGCTTGACACAGATGCCAAACTGGTCGTAGTGGATGGTCCGCCAGGGATCGGGTGCCCGGTTATCTCGGCCAGTGCGGGCATGGATCTGGCGCTCCACGTGGTCGAGCCGACCGTCTCTGGGGCGCACGATCTGGAGCGGATTATGGGCACGACCGATCACTTTGGTGTGCCATCGCTGGTTGTGATCAATAAGGCCGACCTGAATCCAAAGCGGGCCGACGATACCGCTGCGTTCTGTGCCGCACGAGGCATCGAGGTTGTCGGCCGTATCCCGTATGATAACATCGTGACCGAGGCGATGGTCCAGGGGTTGCCTGTGACGGCGTATACCGACGGTGCGGTTTCTGCTGCGTTGAGGCACGTCTGGGTGCAGATGAAGGCCCGGCTCTTCTCCGATGATGTGTCTCGCAGGAAAGGGTGAGAGCGACAATGAACCAGGACAAGTTGCGCGATGCGATCCTGACCCGTCTTTCCAGTGTCATAGATCCTGAGACAGGGGTGGATGTGGTGCGTATGCGGCTAATCGAGAACCTCAGTGTGGACAAAGCCGGTGTGGCGCGCTATACATTTCATCCTTCTTCCCCGTTATGTCCTCTAGCCGTGTCATTGGCGTTGGCAATCCGCGATGCGGTGGCCGAGGTCGAGGGCATATCGGGTCAAGAGATAGCGGTGGAGGGCTATATCAAGGCAAGTGAGCTCAGCGCGATGCTTCAGGAGCCGGCATAGTCCGACTGGACAAGAGCGGGTCTCCGCGAGATACAGACGGGAAAGGCTACCGCTCTGGCCGAACGACGCTGGATTACCATACATCGATTGTCAGGCTATTCCTGAGACCGTGGGGGAGCCAATATGATTAGTTTCGGACCAGTACCATCGAGGCGCCTGGGGCAGAGTCTGGGGATCAACAACATTCCCCCGAAAATCTGCCCCTACTCGTGTGTCTATTGTCAGTTGGGGCGAACCATCAAGATGCGAGTCAACCGTGAGCAGTTCTATGACCCAGATGAGCTCGTTGATGATGTGAGTTCTCGTGTCGAACAAGCTCGGAAGATCGGTGAACCCATCGATTATCTGACTTTCGTGCCCGACGGAGAGCCCACGCTGGACGCGAATCTCGGTCGCGAGATCGGGCTGCTGCGGCCTTTGGCCATCCCCATCGCGGTGATCAGCAATGCTTCACTCATTTGGCGCGAGGATGTGCGACGTGATCTGGCAGAGGCCGACTGGGTCTCGCTGAAGGTGGATGCCGTGCGAGAGGATGTCTGGCGACGGATCGATCGGCCCCATGGAACGCTTCAACTGGACGCGATTCTGAAGGGGATGATCGAGTTCGCCGGGGCTTTTCGGGGTGAGCTGATGACAGAGACAATGTTGGTTGTGGATCTAAACGACAGTGAGAACTGCGTCAGGGCTACGGCCGATTTCCTGGGATTGCTGCGGCCCAATCGCGCCTACCTCTCCATCCCGACCCGTCCTCCGGCGGAGGAGTGGGTACGGCCGCCGAGCGAGGAAATCATCAATCGGGCGTATCAGATCATTGGTGAGAAAGTGGCACAGGTGGAATATTTGATCGGATACGAGGGGAACGCCTTCGCTTTCACGGGCGATGTCGAGGAGGATCTCCTGAGTATCACCGCAGTGCATCCGATGAGGCAGGAGGCTGTCAGCGAGTATCTTGCACGGGCCGGAGCGGGCTGGCCCGTCGTCCACGACTTGGTGGCCCGATCACGACTTGTAGAGGCGGAGTACGATAGCCGGTTATACTACCTGAGGAAGCTCCAGTGAGCGGACACTCCGCTTGACGCCATAATCGGTCCGGACTACAATGGCCGCTCGCCCGGTCAGGTAAGACTGGTCGGGTAGTAATGCCGGATGGTGGGACCGATGGCTCTCTCGACGTCGTCCTGGCTACGCAACCTCTCCGTAGATATCAAACGCTACTATCTCAGCTCGATGTGCATGTGGGGCGCTGTCGGCATCTGGTCGCTGCTGCTCAACCTGTACTTCGTCAGCATGGGGATGGACGCTGCGTTCATTGGCCTGTACAGTACGTTGGCGGCGGTTGCCAGTATGACGTGCTCACTGCCTGCTGGCATCCTGGCGGATCGCATTGGGCGGAAGCGAGCCATGCTCATTGGCTTCGTCGGTATGGCGTCCACCTACTTGGGCGTGTCGCTGGCGCACTCGCGAGCGACTATCATTCTCGCGGGCATGCTGTTCGGAATCCTTGGACCGTTCTTCTATATCAGTGCGGCGCCGTTCTTAACGCAGGAATCAGAGCCTCACGATCGTGTGCGGCTGTTCACGCTGGACTCCATTGTGGCCAACTTGGTGCTGTTTGTTTCGTCCATAGTTGGCGGCAGTCTGCCCAATCTATACTCTGGGCTGTTGGGAGTTGGCGCTGAAAGCCCTCAGGCATACCGTGGCGCCCTGCTGACGGCCGCTGCTGTGATGGCACTCGGTATCGTACCCCTTCTAGGGCTGAGTGAAAAGGGGTCAGGCGCCGGCTCCCATACACGGGTAGGCGCAGCGTGCGCGATTCGTGATCGCTTTTCCAATCCACGTCTGTTACTCAAGCTCGTCATGCCAATGATCCTGATCGCGGTGGGCAGCGGTTTCGTCGTTCCCTTTATGAATCTCTTTATGAAGGATCGGTTCGGTGTGACTGATGCAACGCTGGGTTGGGTCTTCGGGCTCACAAGCGTCGTGTCTGCCATTATCGTTCTCCTGGGGCTGCCTGTTGCGGAGCGTCGAGGCAATGTGCCGATCACGCTGGCATCACGCGCGCTGTCTGTGCCGCTGCTGCTGGTCGTTGGCTATGCACCCTACTTTCCAGTCGTGATTGTGGCCTACTGGCTCCGTACGGGTCTGATGAATCTGGCCGGGCCACTCTATCTGGCATTCGCAATGGAGCAACTCAGTGAAAGCCAGAGGGCCATTGGCAGTAGCCTACTCTCAATGTGCTGGGACCTGGGTTGGGCGGTGGGTCCCTTCTTCAGCGGCCGGCTTCAGCTTTCGTCGGGATTCGGATTAGTCTTCAACATCGCGTCGGCCCTGTGCGCAGTGGGGACGATCTCGCTCTGGTGGTTTTTCACTGATAGGCGCTCGCCAGCAAGGGCGGCGCCGTTGACCTAGAGCTGTGATAGACAGCAGACCGCCTGCGAGCTGACATGCTCGCAGGCGGTCTGGTTTGGACTGGTCAGCCGATGGGCGTAGTCTACACTACGTTCCCTCCAATCGTTGCGAGCAGCCTGGCCTTCTCCAGCTCCAATGATAGCTCGTCACAGGTCTCGATCACCAGACGCAGGATGGGCTCCGTCTGCGATTGCCTGAGACTGAACCACCAGTTGGGGTAGTCGACGGTCAGACCGTCTAGATGTTCCTGTTGTCCATCTGAGTAGGCTGCCTCCACCCGCGCCAGCGTGCCAAGTTTGTCTTGGACCGCAATATTGATCTCGCCCGACTGCACGTACTTTCGGAGTGGGCGGATCATCTCGCTGAGAGACTGCCGCCTGGCAGCCATCAGATTGAGCATCGTGATCATGGAAACGATGCCGCTATCGGTGAACCCCATATGCCTGAAGTAGTAGTGACCTGATAGTTCCCCGGCGAATACGGCATTCGTTTCTCTCATCGACTGCTTCATGAATGAGTGGCCTACGCGCGTCTTGACCGGATTGCCGCCATACTCGCGGATCCGTTCGGCCACAGCCCGACTTGCCCGGAGATCGTACAAGACGGTGGCTCCCGGCTCCTTCTGCAGGAAGTGCTCGGCTAGAACCGCGATTGCCAGATCGGCGGGCACTCGTTCGCCAGTCTCGTCGATGAACCCGCACCGGTCTCCGTCTCCGTCAATCGCGATCCCAAGGTCTGCGTGCTCGGCAACCACACGCTGCTGCAGTTCGGCGGTCGTATCGGGTAGCGCTGGGTTAGGGACATGGTTCGGGAAGGCGCCGTCCAAATCCGTGTACATCGGGACAAAGGTGTAGACCGGGAAACGTGCGAAGAACGGGGGCGTGTCGTAACCGCCCATTCCATTGCCCGCATCGACGACGATCTTGAGGGGTGCAGGATGCTCGACACTCTCCGCTAGATGGTCCAGATAACGATTGAGGAATTCGATCTCAGTATAGCGACCCTGACCCGGAGGAACGTCTAGGACTTGGTTTGTGAGTCTTTCCACGTCGGGAAGGCCCTGGTCGCCACTGAGCGGGATGGCCTTCTCACGGCACAGTTTGATCCCGTTATACCTTCCCGGCAGATGGGAGGCGGTGATCATTGCCCCGCCGTCAAACCCGCCGTCTATGATCGCGTGGTAGAGCATCGGAGTTGCCGCGAGGCCGATATTCGTGATATCGCTTCCGAAGGATGTGACGCCCTCTGCGAAGGCGCGTGCCAGGGTCGGAGAAGCCTCCCGCATATCGTGTCCGACGACGATGCGTTCCTTGCCCAGGAACTGCGCAAATGCATAGCCGATCTTGCGAACACGGTCTGCGTCAATCTCCTCAGGGTACCTGCCCCGGATGTCGTATGCTTTGAAGATGCCGGCCATAGAGACCCTCCTAGTCATCAGGATGATGTATCGTAAGGGATATTGTCACAATCCGCAAGTGGGATCGTAGTAGCGATGGGTGGATGTGCTGCGTGGTACACAGGGCCTGACAGTTCAACAGGTCCTGTATCGTACTGGTCACCGGCGCTGATTGACTCTCGATCAGATCAAGGGGTGCACGTCCGGCCGCGCGGTCTGAGATGTGGGAATCGTGCGGCCATTCGACGGCGTGTGAGCCATCCCGCTTCAGGCATTCTGGATGGCCGCGGCTGCTCCTCTAAGGGCTCGGAACGCGCGCAGTGTGATCCACTTGCTAGGCTGCCCCTTGCGCTCGACGTCGGCCCACATCTTTCCGTTGTACGTATACTCCATCGTCCATCGGCCTTGGCTGTCCTGCTTGTCAAGCACCAGTTGGATAACGTCGGCCAGTCGGGCGTCAGCGCCCCGGCCAGCTTCAGTCAGTGCCTCCAGGTTCAGTAGGACATCGGTGACATAGCCAAGTGGATAGCCGAACCTGAACCAACTTGAGCTGACACGGTCACGATAGGGGTAGTCGGCATGGGCAGGGTTGTAGCTTAGCAGGAAGTCACAACTGGCATCGATGGCTCGCTGCACGACATCCGACCGGTCCGATGTCGTGCAGCGAGCGAGGGCCCAGAGCGTGCGCACTGCGCCCCACGCGCAGGGAAGCCCATAGTTGGCTGAACACACGAAGCCAGGTCCCTGCACGCCCCCTCTGCGATACCATTCATATCCCTCGCCGATGACAGAGCGCGCCAGAGCGTCGATAGATCGCTGCAGTCGCTCGTCGTTGCCGTAGCCGAGTTCGAGCAATGCGCGGACGACGTTGCCCCATAGGCAGTGGATGGTCGTGCTGGGGCGGCCCGTGGCTGCGAACCCGCCGCTCTCCGCCTGCGCATGCGCGAACACATGCTCGACGCCGCGCTGTACACGCTCGTCCTGGCCGTCCGCGCCGAGCTGCGCCAGGAAGATGACAGACCAGAGCGTGCCGCGGTACTTGGGGCTATACCCCGGGCCGGGCTTGACCCAGTATCCCTGCGGATACTGGGCGTCGAGCATCATGGGCACAGGTCCGCATCGCATCACGTGTGCTTGGGCGTCAACCACTTCTGAGTCGGCTGCACCGCGACCGATCAGGTCTCGCAGGGCGAAGTACCGGATGCCGGGATTGCTTTCGTCGGGTTCAAGCAGCCAGTCCGTGACTTCACTATTGAGCTGAGTCTTCCATTCGTCCAACCGGTTCACTCCCTGTACACCAGGTTCGAACCAAACAATCGACAACCTGTTCCGGGCGGCCCAGACAGCTCAGAGTCCCGGTCGCGAAGCGCGCCTGCCCCAACGCAGGCCAGCGGGTTGCCTGGTGGACATCGCTCATCGGTCCTCTCGAGCGCAGTCAGTCGGTTGTCCGAATATCACTCATATCCACCGGGCACTTGCCCCCGTAGATCGGCTGGTCATTCCACCTCTATCGTAGTATATGCTTCGTATTGATTGCCATCCAGATCCTTGATCAGCACACCGACGACGTACGCGCCGGGTGCAGCATCGAGCTCCTGCCAGGTGAATGTTTCCTCACCGAACGTCAGGGTTTCCCCTGCCTCGCTGGCCTGATTCACCACGCGGCCCTGGGTGTCAAGGTCCAGCCATTGCTCCAGCACTGTGAAACGGTCACCGGTCTCAGGGTGAATCTCGCGCGGTGCGCCGACACCATCTTCGCCCGTGAAACCAAAGACCTGTCGCAGCAGGCCATCGCGGAAGTAGAGACGGGCGTGGCGCGATTCGCCGCTGGCATAGGTGTATATACCGTCAACGGTGTAGACTGCGGCCTCCGGCGTAGCCCCATAGACTGAAGGCGTGAGCAGCGCAATCGCCGAATCCGTGCCATCGCTGATAGCGAACATCAGCGGTTCCCACTCGAACTCCAGCGTGAATCCATTCTCCGGCCAGACTGGGTAGTAGACTCCGCCGATCTCACGTGTGTTGGTGCTCTCGAGATAGTCCATGTCGGCAATCAGGATCGAGTTCGATTGTCGGTCGTAGTAGCCGGTGAAGAGTAGTGCATAGCCAATGTTCTGACCAGTCACGTCACTCCGGAGCAGTACTGGTCTGCCGGGAGCCGCCACTGTGTCGGACACCTCGATGGGTGAGACTGTAACTATCCCTGTTCCCGGCCCTGAGACCTGCGCGCCAGGATCGGGTTCTACCGCTTGACGGGCGCTGGCGTCGAAACGACGACCCGTGTAGTGGAACGCGAGCAGGTCATCCCATAGCGATTCGCTAGCGAAACGATCGGCGATCGCCGTGTATGACGGCGCTCCAGCCGCCGGTGACCTGTAGAGCTGTGAGTTGGGAAAGTAGACCGACAGGCCGGACGCTCCTGGCTTGCCGTCCCCGTGCCTCTCTGAGACGACGGCTGCACTGAGCGCGGCCAGCACATCATCGGCCGCCCGACTCACTTCTGTGCCGCTCCTGGTCTGTTTGAGCAACTGGACAAAGTGACCCAGGTCGATGTACGAGGGCGGTACCTGAGTCCCGAAGATACTGGTGAAAGACTGGGCGTAGGACCGTGCTCGTGCGACCTCGTTCTGAGGTGCTCCCTGTAAGGCGAATGAGAGTTCGTTCACGCTGTCGAGCAACGCGGGGACTGCTGAAAGGTCGATTGCTGACAGGGTGACGCCGCGCTCCATCTGGCGCGTCACGTCTGCCGCGCTCGTTGGTCCGCCGTAGCTGAACAGGCTGCCCATCGGTGAGTTCTGGCGAAGGAGATCGGCACGCGCCTGGTCATCAACGATCCGTTGGTCGTCCTGCACATAGCTACCCACAATCAGATGGCCCAGTTCAGCGCCGGTCATGTCGGGATCATCCTGAAGCGCTTGGAGGAAGCTCGTGTAGGCCCAGCCCAGCGCAGGCTCTGTCTCCTGGCTCATTACGGCGTAGTTGGCGTGTGGCGCCAGCGCGCTGGCCACTTCAAGATGCCCCATCAGACATGCATCCAGACCAATCATCTCGAACTTGTCGACGCCGGTCCGCTGGCGGATCGTTGCCAGCGCCTGGTCCAGTTCGTTCAGAAACAACTGATCGCCGATTGCGGCAGAGAGCGGCGTGCTGCGATCGCTTCTTCCTGGCGGCGCCGGATCGCTCCAACCGCCTGGCCAGCCAAGGCCGTGATCTGATAGGATCAGCACGTGCTTGTCAGCAGGGAAGGTCTCCGTGGCCCACGTGACGAAGTCCACCAGCGTGTCGCCATCCGACATGTATGCCTCGCCCAGGTCGGCGACGAGCTCGGATCCCACCCTGCCTAAATCCTGATCCTGAGTCACGTAGTAGCGTCTCGTCCCGGTCCAGTTGCCATCGCCCTCGTACCCGCCCGCGAACCGGTCGATCTGAGTCACGATGTGCACACGATCGCTCGATCCGACCCGTTCGGCCTCATTCAAGTCGAGGTAGATGTCTTTCTCGAGTATCTTATCGTCCGCATCCTGGTAGAGCATGACCAGCCAGTCCTGGCCAGTGGCCGATCTGGTGGGCGGGACAAACGGCCTGGCCGTAGCAACAGGCACGTCCGATTCAGTACTCTCATAGACCACGGGTGGACTGGTCGGAAAGGCGATCCCCAGCCCACTTCCATCACCGCCGCCGCTGCTGATGAAGACCACAACGCAAATGCAGACGAATGCCAATGCCAGCAGGCCGAGAAGAAGGTAGAGATTGCGTCCTCCTATCGCAGGCATGGGACGCCCTGCCGGCGCCGTACGCCAGGGTGTTCCTGTGCTACGAGACCCAGTCTGGCCAGTGGGTGCCGGCGCACGTTGGCCTGTTTCCGTTCGCCTATCACGGCGGGGAGCCTCAGCCCGCTCGCGATCCTGAGAGCCCGCTGGTTGGCTACGGCGGCGGCGCTGGACGCGGACCACGGGCTTTCTCGTCTGACTCCGATTCTTGTCGTCTGAGTCACTCATCACATCAACTCCTGTGGAGCAATGTACGGCAAGCCGAAGGCTTGCGCAACTCCCGGGTAGGTCACCTGTCCCCGGTACACATTCACGCCCTTGGCCAGCGCTGCATCGGTGAGCACCGCCTTCTCGAATCCCAAATCGGCGAGCCTGACCACGTAGGGCAGGGTGGCACTGCTCAGCGCATAGGTGCTGGTGCGGGGCACTGAACCAGGCATATTGGCAACGCAATAGTGCAAGACACCATCGACCTGGAAGACCGGGTCGGAGTGGGTTGTTGGGTGAGTTGTCTCAATACACCCACCTTGGTCCACCGCAACGTCGATCACGACGCTGCCTGGCGTCATTGTTTCAATCATGTCTCGTGTGACCAGTCTCGGCGCCTTCGCGCCCTTGATCAGTACAGCTCCGATCAGCAAGTCCGCCCGGCGGACAGCCTCGGCGATTGTCAATGGATTGGAGCTTAGCGTCGTCAGACGCCCATCGAGCACCTCCTCAAGGTACCGCAATCGGTCGATGTTGGCGTCAATCACGCAGACTAGTGCCCCCATACCCAGCGCGATGTGGGCCGCATTAATGCCCACGACACCTCCACCGATGATCACGACATCGGCAGGCCGGACGCCCGGTACACCCCCCAACAACTTGCCGCGCCCGCCATTCGTTCTTTCCATATAGTAGGCGCCGATCTGAATGGCCATACGGCCCGCTACCTCACTCATAGGCGTCAGCAGCGGTAGACTGCCATTGGCAAGTTCGACTGTCTCGTAGCCAATGCCTGTCGTTCCTCGGGCCATCATCTCACGAGTCAACCGCTCCTCGGCCGCGAGATGCAGATAGGTGAAGAGCACAAGATCGTTGCGCAGATATGGGTATTCGTTGGGTGTCGGCTCCTTGACCTTGACCACCAGTTCCGCGCTCCAGGCGTCGTCTGCAGTGGAGACGAGGTCGGCGCCTGCTGCCGCATACTGCTCATCGGAGAAGCCACTCCCGTCCCCAGCGCCCCGCTCTACCCGTACGCGATGCCCTCCATCCGTCAGTTGGCGCACGCCTCCCGGCGACATCGAGACGCGATACTCATTGTCCTTTGTTTCCCTCGGCACACCGACGATCATTGAAGTTCCCCCGAACGACCCGAGCTATGGTTCATCTTCCCAAGCGTAATTCAGAATAGCTCTCAGTATGTACCCAATCTCAGTATCGTGCAAGAGACAAGATTGCTGCCTCCGGCATTCTTTCTGCTGAATGCTGCGCCGGTCTTGCTCGTTGTTGTGACCGTGACTGTCGGGTCGGTGTCTCTCTTGATCCAGTGCACTATGGCGAGCAAGTCTCGCCACTACACGGTTTCGCAGGCCGGCGTGTGGACGGCGTTCACTTCTGATATGGAGGCCTACCACGATGAGAACGGTTGTCGGTCGGGTGCGCCGAATAGGATCGGTCCTGTGCGGATCGCTGCACATATGCAGAGCGGGGGCGGGGCCGGAGTCGGGGAGCATTGAGCGTTCCCGGCGCGGTGACCGGACCGAAGGCGGCTGGCAGCAACAGTCTCGGTCTGGCCAGTGCATAGAGCCTTGTGGAAGCGCAGGGCGGTTAGCCCGCGGTTGGAAGCGCGGCTGGCTAACGCGTCACTATCACGTTCACACCTCCGCTGGCGACAGATGCGTGACGTCTGGGTCATCATCGTGTGCAGCGCTAACGTCGGCGCACGTCCATGCCGAAACGACTTGCTGACTGTCGCAGGCTTTCCATGGTCTCGCTGGAAGGCGTCTCAAGGTCGGCTGCCTTGTATTCGAGCCCCAAACTCCGATACTTGTCGCCCGCCATCCGATGGAACGGCAAGAGCTCGAGAGAGGTTGTTGAGATCACGTTTCGGTGCTCACTCGATGCCCGCGCTGCCGTTTCGCTGACGAATCGCGCGATGTCGGTGATTGTCTGGGGATCGGCGTTGATGCCCGGGATGACCGGTACTCGCACGGTGAGCGGAATCCCCGTGCTTAGAACGCGCGCGATGTTGCTCAAGATGCGTTCATTCGACAGGCCGGTGACTTCACGATGCCGATCTGGATTCATGTGTTTGATATCGATCATGAAGAGGTCAGTGAAGGGCAGGATTTCCTCCAGTTCCTTCCACTGGCAGCTGGCGGCAGTCTCTACTGCCGTGTGAAGGTCCTTCTCTTTGCAGCGTGAGAGAAGGCTCACAGCGAACTCGCGCTGAAGCAGGGGTTCGCCACCAGATAGCGTCACCCCACCGCCCGACGTATCGTAGAACGCCCGATCGCGCAGTACTTCCTCGAGCACTTCGTGAACCGTCATATGGCGTCCGGTCAGTTCCAGTGCGTTTGTGTAACACGTGTCTGCACACCGGCCACACGCGATGCAGAGGTCCCGATGGAATACGTGAGTACCTTGTTCGAGTACGTGGGCGCCGCGCGGACAGGTAGTTACGCACTCACCGCAGCCAATGCAGCGATCTGGGAAGAAATGCAGCTCGGGTTGCAGTCGCAGCCCTTCCGGGTTGTGACACCAGAAGCAACGGAGCGGGCACCCTTTGAAGAAGACAGTGGTTCGAATCCCGGGTCCATCGTGGATGGAGAAACGTTGGATGTTGAAGATGACGCCGGTAGTCTCCATGGTATTCGTTGTCGCGCGCCTCCGAGTCTGATCCATTCCAGGGTGAAGTGCTGATCGTTCTGTCCTGAGTTGACACATCGTGCATGGGTGTATACGATGGATACTGCAATCTTACCACAAGGCTCAAGAACCGGCTAGGAGGATGATGTGTTCCTGACGCGACTCAAGAGAGCGCTGGTTGATGGCGCGTTGATCGTAGTGGGGTGCATCTTGATGGCCGTGGCGGTCGACGTCTTTCTCGATCCGAACGACGTGGTCCCTGGTGGTTTCACGGCGCTCGCCATGTTTGCTAACCGGTTGTGGGGCTGGCCGATAGGCATCACGCTGCTCGGGCTCAATCTGCCGTTTCTGATCGCCGGCATGATCTTGTTGGGAGCACAGTTCGGTCCTAGAACGATCGCCACAGCGGTACTGGCCAGTGTGGCCATAGATGCACTGAATCCGTTGCTGCCTCAAGTGCGGGGGGAACCGCTGCTCTACACCGTATTCAGTGGGCTGATCTACGGTCTGGGCCAGGGATTGGTCTTTCGTGCGAATGCGACGTCCGGTGGTGTTGAGATCCCTGCCAAGCTACTGAATCATTTCCATGGGATTCGAATGTCCAGGTCTATCTTCGTGATGGATCTCGCTGTGCTTGCTATTGCTGCTGTCTTCTTCGGTCTTGCGCCGGCTCTCTACGCGCTGATCGTCGCCTGGGTCACCGAGCGCGTGCTGAGCTTCATGGAGACGGGGTCGAACGCCAGCCAATCGGTGTTCATTATCTCAGAGAACCCGGAACCCATCAAAGAGGCCATCCTGCGGCGAATGGAGCGCGGTGTTACTCTACTTGATGTGATCGGGGGATACACCGGCGCTCGTCGATTGATGATCTTCACGGTCATCAGTCGGGGTGAAGTCTCAACGCTGCGGAGGATTGTCTCCGGCGCCGATCCGTGTGCCTTCGTTGTGATCAACCCAAGCAGTGAGGTGCTGGGCGAGGGCTTCGGCTCGCTACTGCAGAGACGCACCTTTCTGGGCGCTGGTCGTTCGCGAGATGAGCTATTCGCGGCTGACGGTCAGGCCTCAGAATGCGCCAGTGTCCACGGTGAGTGAAAGTGGCCAACATCGCGCCGCTGCACCAGCAACGCCAGCCATATTGCCGAGTCTGGCGGCCGCGATGGGCGTAGCACGGAAACGCGTCATAGCGTTCTCAGCGACCGTCCGGCGCACCGGTTCCAGGAATAGGTCTCCTTGCTCGGCCACGCCGCCTCCGATGACGACAATGTCTGGGTTGAGCGTATGGAGCAGGCTGCAGATCGCCATACCCAGGGCGTGGCCGGCGTCCATCAGAACTCGTGCAGCCAGCCAATCGCCCTGACGCGCTGCGTCGAAGACGATCTTGCTCGATACCTGGCGTGGATCTCCTTGGGAGAGGTCACGGATCAGGCTGTGGCAGCCCTGGCACAATGCAGCCCGCGCATTGCGTGCGATGGCGGTACCCGATGCAAGTTCCTCGACGCAGCCGGGCACTCCACTGGGACAGCGCGAGCCATATTGATCAACAGAGATGAATCCCACGTGTCCGGCCAGCCCCTGGGCGCCCTGCAGTAGTCTTCCGTCGACAACGATCCCACCACCTATTCCTGTGCCGACGGTGACACAGACCATACACTGGCTGCCCCGCCCCGCTCCATACAGATACTCGCCCCAGGCTGCTGACTTGGAGTCGTTGTCCACAACAACGGTCCAGCCTCGACCGATGTGGTGTAGCACGCGTTGGCGAATGGCGAATGGCCGCCAGGATGCGTCCTGTGGTCCGTTCGTAGCGACTATCTCACCATCGAGGTTGATCTGGCCTCCGACGCCCAGGCCAATTCCATCGATACGTTGGTCCATCGCGGCCCACGAGGCGAGCAGTCTGTCCACTAGCTCAGCGATCTGCTCAACCTTGGGCTCAAAATCGAAGGGATCGCTACCTGCAGCCAGCTCCTGGAGCGATGCGACGATGATGCCGTCCGCGCGGACGAGACCAACGCGAACGTTCGTCGATCCCAGATCGACTCCAATCGCATACCGGTCCAGGCCAGCTTCAGTAGTGATGTTCGTGTTCAGGTCCTGTCTCCTCTGGTACGCTGTCCTGGCCTACAATGGCTGGTGTCTCGGGCTGCTCACCACATATCGCTGCGTGACCAACCAGGGGCGCGTAATGGCCGAACCGATGACGACAGCGAATGCACCCAACTCGAAGGCTTTGCGGACGTCCACAGGATCCCAGTACTGCCCCTCAGCGATGACCGGAATGTCCAGCGCTGCGACCATCCGCTGCAACAGGGTCAGGTTGGGTGTGTAGGGGTCCAGTCCAGTCAACCCCAGTGTCGTCGCCGCGGTGTCAGCTCCAACAGCCTGGGCGCGCAACGCCTGCTCCAAAGTGGCGCAGTCGGCCATAAATGGCAGGTCTACCTCCGCGCGAATGCGTTGGATCAGCGCCACTGCGTCCAGATCACCGGGGCGTGGACGGTCCCCGACATCGGCTGCGATGACGTCAGCTCCTGCATCCTTCAGTAGCTGAGCATCCTCCACACTGGGTGTAATCATGATACCGTGGCCATCGACCCCTGGCCGCTTCCAGATTCCAATGATCGGGAGATCGGTCACTGCGTGGATGGCCGCGATATCCTGTGCGCCGTTTGCCCGGATGCCAACCGCCCCGCCCCGATCAGCCGCTTGGGCGAAAGCGGCCATGAAGTCCGTTCGGTGTGTTGGATCGCCCGGCGCGGCCTGGCACGAGACAACGATGCCATGGCGAAGCTTCTCGAGGACATCTGATCGTTTCATACTAGACTGGATACTCCCGCAAGCCGAGTTGGATGGTGAGCCCACCATCCACGTAGATCACTTGGCCGGTGATGTAGGCAGCATCGGGCGAAGCGAGGAACGCTACTGCTGCCCCGATCTCTGTGGGCAATCCGTAGCGCCGCAGTGGCACACGGCTTCCTGTGGCCTGCCCCTGCGGACTGTCGTCTGCGGGTGTCCGCTCGGTGCGCGTGGCACCCGGTGCGACCGCATTGACGCGGATTCCGTAGTCGGCGAGCTCCAGGGCCTGCGCTCGCGTCAACGCATCGAGCGCGCCCTTGGTCATGTCATAGGGCAGGCCCCGCCAATGCGCACGCAGGCCTCCCACTGAGCTGATGTGGATAATGCTGCCGGAGCCTTGATCACGCATGATCTCAGCGGCCCGGTAGCTGCAGATGTACGGTCCTCGAATGTTACTCAGTAGTTGATCGTCTAGAAGCGTCTCATCGGCCTCGAAGAAGTGGCTGCGCCTCAGGTCGGCCGCGTTGTTGACAAGCAGATCCACAGTTCCGAATGCCTCGACCGTGGTCTGGAACAATCGGTCCACGTCTTCCGAACGGCCCACGTCGCCGGCTATGCCCACAGCCTGGATACCGAAGGCCTGGAACTCAGCAACAGTCTGTTCGATTGCTTCGAGCGTGCGCCCATTGATAACGACTCTCATTCCTTCGCGTGCCAGACGCATCGCGATGCCTGTCCCAATCCCATGGCTCGAACCGGTGACGAGCGCGACCTTTCCGACCAGCTCGGGATAGCGGGGTCGGATGGACTCGTATGTTGTCTTGAACTCAGAGCGGGTTGGCGTGGTCATGTACTCCTCTGTGCAGACGATTGTTGTTCCTGGTCGATTCCTGTCAGGATATTCCAAACGAACTCATGCACGCGACGCAGGCAGTCGAGCTCGATCCGGTCGACGGTGTCGGTCATCTGGTGCCACTGGACCGCGCCTGCCTCCTCGCGTGGCAGGGCGTCGATGGTGAATGCGCGATAGCCACGCTTGAGCAGCACCGCGCTATCGGTGTAGGCGATGCCAGCGTGCTCGAAAGCTCTCAGCGCGGGATGGTCTTTCGATACCTGACGGGCGATGGAGAGCGTTGGTGAATCGACCGGGTACTTTCTCAACAGGCCGTCGTTGATCAGGAATGCCGGGTCGCCTGCCCCCACGATGTCGAGAGCGATGATCGTCGCATTCCTCAGTTCATCGGGATGTTGGTCGACGAGAGCGGCAGCCCCGTAGCAGCCCAGTTCCTCACACCCATCAGCCACCAGCCAGACCTCCGTGTGCTGCAGAGGATATTGAGCGAGTCGATGACCCAGGGCAAGGATAGTACCGACACCTGATGCGTTGTCGTTAGCTCCAGGGCTGTATGGCGTTATGTCAGCATGGACACAGAGCACCAGTGCAAACAACTGCACGGCGGTCGCCACGATAAGCGCCCAATGTAGCCAGACCCACCCTGTGACGGCCAGGAGAATGTAGACGACGGCGCTGACTGCCAGGCTGATGAAGGTCCCACCGACCAGTGCAACAAAGAGTTTGTGCCAGGTGGTCGAGCTGTAGAACACCGGGGTTCTATGCGTGTCCACATGCCCCAAGAGAACAATGCGGTGGCGGCGATTCTTCTTGGCCTGAACTACGCCCACCGCATTCTGACTGGATCCGGTGGGCAGGAGCTTTCGCATCCAGTTGGAGGAGAAATCCAACTCCGCGAACATGCCCCAGGCACTGAGGGCGCTGATTGCACCGGCAACGAGCGCCACCAGACGGAAGTGAGTTGCGAAATAGAGAGCGGTGCTGATCAGAGCCGCGCCGAAAGCCAGCACAAACGGCCGATATGTGGAGCGACCGGAGCGGAAGGGTTCTAGACGTGATGGAATTCGGGCGCCTGCCATCGTATCGCAGGCGTACTGAGCCCCCTGTCGCTCTTGGTGCGTGGTCGATCCTCGTCCACCGATTGTCTCTGACAGGTAACGGATGTGAGACAGAGCCAGCTCGGCGTATGCTGTGGAATCGACCATCGCAACCTCCTGTGATGATGTCGGCGATGAGACAGGATCGTCGTGAGGGATCTCTCTGCAGTGCGTGGCTACAGGTCCTTCACGGCTATCCGAATGCCTTGTTCGGCGCTCTGTATGGCGCCGAACACCATGGAGAGACTCCGGATATTGTCGGTGCAGACTGTCTCGGGCACGGTTCCAGCCTGAACACACTGTACGAACTCCCGAATGACGCCTGCGTGGCCACCCACCTTCTCCCCAGCGTCATGAGGTGGTATCGTTACATCAGTCAGGTCGGCGATGAAGCCTCCGGTGCCGCTGACGACCTGAGCTCTGAACCCCTCACCTCCATCCCACTCGACGCTGCCCTGCGTGCCGATCACACGCCAGGTGCTTTCCCACGAGGTGTTCAACCCCTCCGCACACCAACTGCCCCGATATGTGTATACGATGTCATCCGTCATCCCGAACACAGCCACAGCCGATGCGTCATAGTCGTACCAGGACCCCGGTGGGTTCCATTCGGTACAACTCACGATCATCGGATCGGCCCCTGAGATGAACCGAGCGGCATCGAATGTGTGGATGGCCATATCAAGTAAGAGGACGTGGCGCATATGGTCGCGAAACCCGCCGAAGTGAGCGCCGATGAAGAAGTCGCAGTGCACAGTTGTGATGCGTCCGATGACGCCCGAGATGAGGAACTCGCGCAGTCGACGGATATTGGGGTCGTATCGCCGGTTCTGAATCACGGCGTAGATGCGATCAGCTTGCCGTGCGGCCGCCACCATCCTGCGTGCGTTTTCCATCGTGTCAGCGAGCGGCTTCTCGCCCAGAACGTGACAGCCGTGCGCCAGGGCAGTGAGGGTGACATCGACATGGGCCTCTGGAATCGTGCAGTCGAAAAGTGCGTCGGGTTCGGCCGAGTCGAGGACGCAGGACAGATCAGCGCCCACCAGCGCATTGGGCCAGCCCCCCTCACGGGCCCGTCTTTCGGCAGCTTCCGGGTTGATGTCAACGAATCCCACCATCTCGATTTCGGGGATGTTGCGGATTGCGTCCAGCCAGGCGCGACTGATCCCGCCGCAGCCTGCCATCACGACTCTGAGTCGATGCGACATGCCTTCCCTCCGGGGACACGTATGTCGGGGATTGTAGCACGGCGGAGAGCGCTCCGCAAATCGCTGACTATTGTCTGTCCGGTGGAGCGCACACTCTATGCACGCAGGCGATGCGACAGTCCAGTCGAGCTCTCAGGTCCGTCGAGGATCCCGAGGTCGGGCGGCCCGATTGGCGGGAATCCGCAAAGTATGATACAACATGAGCGCATCGGTCGATCGGAGTAAGTGTATGTGGGTTCAGACGAACGGTGCGGAGGGGAAGGTATGTCGGCACGTGTACTGCTGCTCAATGCGACCTACGAGCCACTGCGTGTCATCCCCATTCGTCGGGCAGTGGCCCTGTTGATGCGTGGCGTGGTGGAGGGGGTGGACGGTGTGGCGGCTCAGGTGCATACACCGAACGCCGTCTTCGAGGTGCCCTCCGTTCTGCGACTGCGCTATTACGTCAACGCGCCACGCCGTGGGGCGGTCTGGAGCCGCCGCGGTGTTCTATCGCGTGACAGTTACCGCTGTATCTACTGCGGCGCTTCGGTTGGGGATCGAAGTCATAGCAGAATCCTGTCGCGTTCGGATTTTACAGTCGATCACGTGATTCCCCGCAGTCGGGGCGGCGGCAATTCCTGGGGTAACACGGCGTGCGCCTGTCTCTGGTGCAACGGTCGTAAGGGGGCTCGCACTCCGCACGAGGCTGGGATGCGAATGCGCTGGGAGCCCAAGACGCCCCGTGTTGGCTATGTTGTGGCGTCTGGTGACGTGCCAGCCGAGTGGCGTATCTACCTTCGCGTGTAGGTCGTGGCCGACGCCATCCCCAAAGTACCTCAGAAGGGGTCGTTACGTTCCGCGTGTTGTGCGGCAGCGAGTGGGGTTACTGTGCTCGACTGTCCGACAATCTTCCTACAATGGAGGCGATTTAATGTCAAGGCAATCAGGCGTGTTAGTTCTCTTGGGCGTGTTACTGTGCTTCTCGTTGGGATGTGGTCTGAGCGGACTGCCTCAGATTGGAGGCTCAGGCGAGACATCGGAGGCTTCCCCAGAAGTCGCTTTGGCGACTGTAGAGAGCGAAGAGAGTGAAGAGAGCGTGGATGGCGCTGACGTTGCTCAGGCGACCCCGGAGTCCGATGCTGAGGCAGAGGAAGAGCTTGATCTGAGCTCGGTGACCTCAGGGCTTGAGAGCCTGTCCAGCTACACGGCATCCTTTGTGATGTCGTTCTCGGATCAGGATCAGAGCACCACGTCAACCTACGGGATGGAGATCGAGACGATCCGTGAGCCCTTGGCGCAGCGCGTCGTGATCGAGGGCGACGTTGCAGAGGGTACAATCGAGATGGTTCGTATCGGCGAGAGGCAATACATCACCGTGGGCGGCGGTCAATGCGTTCAGACATCGTTGGGTGAGGGTGATGATCTGGTTGGCGCGATCGTCACGCCGGATGATGTGATGGGCGGCGCGTCTGGCCTGAAGCGTGTGTTACCGGATCAGACCGTGAATGGTGTGCTATGCAAGCACTACGTGTTCGATGAGGAGGCGTCACTCTCAGGATCTTACACCGAAGTGCAGGGCGAAGTGTGGATTGCCGTCGACGGGGGATACGTGGTCAAGTACTCCATGGAAGCGGAAGGTCAGAGCCCGCTGAGCAATGAGTCGGGGCATGTCACGATGGACTATGAGGTTCGCAGCGTCAATCAGACGTCGGCTATCGAGCCGCCTGTCGGCTGTGCCGACATCGAGAGCAGTTACCCTATGCTGCCCGATGCGTCTGAGGTGAGTGCATTCGGGGAGTCACTGATGTATCAGACCTCCAGCGCTATCGCCGACGTGATTGCCTTCTACCAGGACGAGATGTCGGCGATCGGATGGACGGAGAGTTCGGATTCTTTCGTTAGCGATGATTCGGCTATGCTTCAGTTCACTCAGGGTAGTCAATCCGTGACGGTCAGTGTCTCACTGAATGAGGACGGGTCGGTCGCGGTCGTCGTCATGGCGCAGTGAGATGGTTGAGGTAGGAAGAGGGCTGCCCGGTCCGCAGGGCGGCCTTTTTTTCTTACCTTGCCATCGGGGTTGATGCGGATAGAATAGGGAGGCGATTTCTGACATGAGGAGTGTGCAATGACCGATAATCTTGATCAGCTATGTGTGAACACGATTCGCACGCTTGCGATGGACGGCGTGCAGAAGGCAAAGTCCGGACATCCGGGTATGCCGATGGGAATGGCCGATGCGACATATGTGCTGTGGACCCGGTTTCTGGTGCATAGTCCGTCCGATCCGCAGTGGCCGAATCGAGACCGCTTCGTGTTGTCAGCGGGACACGGTTCGATGCTGCTCTACAGCCTGCTGCATCTCACCGGCTATGATCTGCCACTCGATGAACTGAAGCGGTTCCGGCAGTTGGACAGCCTGACGCCAGGACACCCTGAGTATGGCCTGACGCCGGGGGTCGAAACGACGACCGGGCCGCTGGGCCAGGGATTCGCCAACGGGGTAGGCATGGCGATCGCGGAGAGCTTCCTCGCGGCGACATTCAATCGCCCCGACTTCCCGCTTTTCGATCACCATACGTACGCGATCGTATCGGATGGTGACCTGATGGAGGGGGTCAGCCACGAGGCGGCCAGTCTGGCGGGGCACCTGGGATTGCGGAAGCTCATCTATCTCTACGATGATAACGAGATCTCAATCGAGGGATCGACCGATCTGGCTTTCACAGAGGATGTGCTCGCTCGTTTCCGGGCGTATGGCTGGCACGTCCAGGAGGTGGATGGGCATAGTCTCGATGCGGTGGATGCGGCGATCCGCGCGGCCCAGGCCGAGCAGGATAGGCCATCGCTGATCGCCTGCCGTACGCATATCGCTTACGGGGCCCCCAATATGCAAAATTCGGCGGAGGCTCACGGCGCTCCGCTGGGGGTAGAGGAAATCCGCTTGACGAAGGAAGCGTTAGGGTGGCCCACTGACGAGCCGTTCCATATCCCGGATGAAGCCTTGGCGGTGTTCCGGCACGCTGTAGAGCAAGGGCGCACAGCTCAGGCTAAGTGGACGGATCTTCTGACGCGGTACCGCGTGGCATATCCTGAGGAGGCGGTTCTTCTGGATACACTGCTTGCCGGCGAGCTGCCCGAGGGATGGCAAGAGGCACTGCCTACGTTTGACGCCGGTGATGGGCCGATGGCGACGCGCAAAGCGTCTGGTAACGTGCTCAACGCCATCGCGCCTGTACTGCCAACACTCATCGGCGGTTCTGCTGATCTTGCGCCGTCGAACAACACACAACTCAAGAGCTGCCTGGCTTTCCAGTGTGGTGCTGAGGGCGGACGGAACTTCCACTTTGGTGTGCGTGAGCACGGGATGGGATCGATCCTCAATGGCATGGCACTGCACGGTGGGCTGCGGGTCTACGGTGGGACGTTCCTCGTATTCTCCGACTATATGCGTCCGTCCGTGCGAGTTGCGGCGCTGATGGGGCTGCCGGTCGTCTACATCTGGACACACGATTCAGTCTGGCTGGGCGAGGACGGACCGACACACCAACCAGTCGAACACCTGGCTGCATTGCGGGTGATACCCAACCTCGTCGTGATCCGGCCAGCCGATGCAAATGAGACTGCTGCGGCCTGGCAAGTGGCGCTCGAACGACGTGATGGGCCAACCGCGCTTGCGTTGACGCGACAGAGCCTGCCGGTGATGGACGAGAGTCGACGGGACGCGGCCGAGACAGTCGCTCGCGGAGCGTACATCCTAGCTGATGCTTCTGGCACGCCCGACGTGATCCTGATCGCAACTGGTTCTGAAGTGGCCCTGGCACTGGCAGCTCGCGACCTGCTGACCCAGCAAGGAATCGCCGTGCGTGTGGTTAGCATGCCGAGCATGGAGCTGTTCGATGCTCAACCGCAATCCTATCGGGATGGTGTACTGCCGCCTGATGTGACCGCTCGGATGGGGATTGAGGCCGGCGTCACGTCCGTCTGGCATAAGTATGTAGGGACGGCTGGTGATGTGCTTGGAATCGATCGATTCGGTGCATCCGCGCCCTACAAAGATCTGATGAAGAAGTTCGGCTTCACTCCTGAGGCGGTTGCCGAGCGAGCCCTACGTCTTCTCGGCAAGTAGATACTGGTCAGAGGCGGTGTGGGCTTGCACCCTGCGATCTACCTTGACTTCTCTGCCGGCCGCTTCCAGAGTGTATCTGGATGTGTGCCGGCAGAGGAGACAGTGACCCTGTATGTGAACGGACAGCCGCTTGTGAGCATGCGGTGTACGCCCATACAGCTTGACGCGCTGGCTCTGGGATTTCTGTTCAATGAACGCTTGATCCGTGGGCTCGAGGAAGTCGCTGTTATTGACCGGTGTGGCAGTGAGCGCTGTGTCGATGTTTGGCTAGAACACGATATCGACGTGCCCGCTGTCCGGACGATCACCTCCGGCTGCTCCGGCGGCACTACCTTCGATGACCTGGTTCAGGCGCACCACCGTGTCAACTCCAACTTTCAGATCAACTCCTCTCAGGTACTCCGCATGATCGACGAGCTCTCCCAACGGGCCATCCGGTATCGTCAGTGCGGAGGCCTCCACGTGGCGGGTATGGGGGATGGGGACCAACTGCTCTGTTCAGCCGAGGATATCGGCCGGCACAATGCGCTGGACAAGGTGGCCGGCATGTGTCTCATCGAAGGGCGCTGTATGCAGGACCGGGTACTGCTGACGAGTGGACGGGTGAGCTCGGAGATGATCTCCAAGGCGGCTCGCATGGGGGCGCCCATAGTGATATCGCGCACATCCCCCACGTCGCTTTCGGTGCAGTTGGCTCAAGCGTGGGGGATCACGCTGATCGGATACGCGCGCGGGGGCAGGTTTCGCGTCTACTCCGGTGCGTTACGCGTGCGCGCGGAATGAGCTGAGTGGCGACGCGAGGCGGGGCATGCTCGCTGATGTGCCTTGCGCCCTACTGTGGTTCCGCGAAACGCAGTGCGAGATACGCCGAGCGATAGGACCCGTCGGGTCGAAGCAGACTATAGGCTGACGTGGGATTGCCAGTCCCCCAAATCGGCGCCAGGTTCAAGTTCCACAGGAACATAGTCTCGACCCACGGCCACTCATCGCCCATCGCAAACGCGCGGACAGTGTATTCCGCTTGCTGTGCCTCACTGACCTCGCGCGCGTATTCCCAGCCGGTTGAGTCCATCGGTCCCATCTGATCGGTCGATGCCCAGCCGAACTCCGTGACCCAGATGGGTGGGACGGGCTGGCCTCCCTCGATGAGTATCGCGCGATAGTCTACGAGCGTGTCCCGGAAGAAGAAGCTGGGGTGGCTGTTGTGACTGGTGGCGACGTGTGAATCGTCTCGCCAACTCTCGTCTGGCGGATTCGCAAAGCCGTAGGGGTGTGCGCCGATGGCGTCAACCCATGCCGTGACGCCAGCAGCGACCATGCCACGCAGGTAGGCCTGATCATCGATGGCGTCTACCCCGTCGTTGATGCCGGTCACTGCGGGGGCCCCGCTGATCACGACAGCGTCTGGATCGGCAGCTCGGACTGCCTGGGCACCCTCCGCGACCAATGTCACAAACCGGGCTGGGTCGAGCGTATCCCCGCGCCATTCCCGTGCCAAATTGGGCTCGTTCCACAGCTCGTAGGCTGCCACACGTCCACGGTATCGGGACGCAAGCTGCCCCATGAATCGGCCAAACTGGGTGTAGTCTACAGGGGGCCCACTCTCTAGTTCCTCCGCGCGTGTCCAATCTGGCGCATTGGTCACTCCCAGCAACAGCTTCAATCCGCGCTGGTTGGCTGCGGCCACAGCCTGGTCCAACAGTGGCCAGTCGAAGTCATCGGGGCCATGCTCGATAGTATGCCACTCCACCTGTTGCTTGATCCACCCGACGCCGAGGCCCTCAACCCAGTCGAGCGTCTGCTCCATATCGCCTGCCAGCAGGTGTACCTGAATTCCGTAGTCTGGTTTGGCCACGGGTGGAGGCAGGGGAGTGGGCGTGGAATACGGGAGTGCCTCTAGCGGAGCTGCGATTGTTGGTGTGGTCGTCGGCGATGGCGGTATCGTTGCGGGTAAGGTCGGGTGAGTTGTGTTGGCCCTGACGCTAGGCAGGTAGATGCTCTCTGTGGCCTTCACTACGAGCTCGGGGGCACGATCTCGGAGTGATCTTTCCGTGCGACAGCTCGCAAGCGCAACGATCATGCTGGTGAGCACCAATCTCGCCCACAATTGGGCCGGTCTGATGGTATGCTTCATCATGGTCCAATTCTACCTGGGGTGGCATGGGTGTCAACCTGCCTGCGGCCTGGACCACGGCACTCTGCTACCGTGTCCTGTCCGGATACCGTTTGCCTGCTCGTGCACCTGCTAGTTTTGACATGAGTGGTCGAAGCGTCTACAATGATCTCTGCGAACAACCAAGGAGAAAGTAGTGATGTATGTCTGAGTGGCTCAATGGGTTAGTCATCAAGGCGCAGAGCGGGTTCTTCACCGTTCACACGGATCAAGGTGACTTCGTCTGCCGGATGCGTGGCCGCCTCAAGCAGGAACGTCGCGACACAGATCTGGTCGCTGTGGGTGACCGCGTGCAGATCAGCGTATCCGATGGCGATATCGGGATGATCGAGGACGTCGAGGAGCGCGCCCGTGCACTGGCCCGACTTGCGCCCAAGGGTCACGGTCGTGGCTCGCGGCGGTGGGATCGCGAGGGATACCTGTCGGAACGTGAACAGGTGATCGTAGCCAACCTGGATCAAGTGGTATTCGTCTTCGCCTGTGCGGAACCTGCTCCGCGACTGCGCATGCTGGACCGACTTCTAGTCGGCGCCGAGGTTCAGCGTATCCCGAGTCTCGTGTGTGCAAACAAGGTAGATCTGGTCGGGTTGGATGAGGCCAGGCGTCTGTTCAGTGCCTACGAGGATATTGGGTATCCTGTGATCTACTGCAGCGCGCTGGAGAAGGTGGGCGTGGAGGAACTGCATGCCAGCCTGCGGGGCAGGATATCGGCGCTGATCGGTCCCTCCGGTGTGGGAAAGACCAGTCTGCTCAACGTGATCCAGCCCGAATTGGGACTGCGCGTCCGCGAGGTGAGTCAAGCCACTACTAAGGGGCGGCATACAACCGTCGCGCCGCATCTCGTCGCTCTAGATGAATCAGGGTGGGTGGCCGACACGCCTGGCATCCGGGCGCTGGCGCTGTTCGATCTCGACCCTGAAGAGCTGGATGCATACTTTCCAGATATCGCTCCGTTCGTGCCTGAGTGCTACTTCTCGGATTGTACCCACACGGTAGAACCGGGCTGCGCTGTCATTGCTGCTGTTGAAGAAGGTCGGGTGAGTGACCACCGTTACGAGAGTTACGTGCGGTTGCGTGACGAACACCAGAAGCTAGCCGATATGTATTGGTGGGGGATCGAATGATGAACCGGCGCCGGGGGTAGCTGGCTGGCCACACGAGCCGTAACTGGCGAAACGAGTAGGTGGTGATCTGGAGCAGAGGAGGCTGATGTGAACAGGAAGGTAGGTGTTGGGGTCATTGGGGTTGGGGCGTTCGGCAGCCTTCACGCCAAGGTCTATTCCGAGCTGGCGGACTGTGAGCTTCGTGCTATTGCGGACACAGATCCCGAACGGCTGGATCGCGTGTGTGCAAGTCTGGGGGTCACCGGCTGCACCGATTACCGTCAGATTCTGGAGATGGCCGACGTGCACGCTGTCAGCGTGTGCACGACGGATGAGCTTCACGTGGAAGCGGCTGTCCTGGCGGCTCACGCGGGGAAGCACGTGTTTGTGGAGAAGCCCCTCGCGCTCACGCCGCAAGGTTGTGACGCGATCATCGAAGCTGCCGACGACACTGGCGTCCTTCTTACGGTCGGTCACATTCTGCGCTTCGATCCACGCTATGTAACGGCCCAGCGTGAGATCGCCGCCGGCTCAATCGGTGAGCCTGTCCATATGTTCATCCGCAGGAACAACAGCATCCTGAGCGCAGAGCGGCTCCGCTCACATACATCAGCCCTGTTCTTTCTGGGTATTCATGATATCGATTTCGCGAACTGGTGCATGGGTCAGAGGCCGGAGAGAGTGCAGGCTCAGGCTGTCTCCAAGATCCTTCGAGATACCCCAGATACTGTCCTGGCGCTGCTCGGGTACCCAGGCGGTGCAGTGGCTGCCCTTGAGGCTTCGTGGGTGCTGCCGCGCTCGATGGTGTGCGGGCTCGACGCGCGTTTCGATGTGGTGGGCACCCAGGGGGCCCTCTATGTGAACGGTGGCAGCCAGAATGTCACGATTGCCCGCGATAGGATCGAGCAGCCCGAGCTGTTCTACGCGCCAGACGTACACGGGCGGTCGACCGGCATTCTGCGGGATGAGTTGTCGCATTTTGTGCGCTGTGTGATCGAGGGTAGGCAGCCCGTTGTGAGTGGCAGAGACGGCAGAATGGCTGTAGAGGTCGCCTGTGCCATCGAGACAGCGTACCGCACGGGCGATGTCGTCCGGATAGAATGAGGAGAGTGCCGTATGTCTGAACGCATCCAGGTCGTGCTCGGCATCGATATGGAGACCGATATCGGAAGCTGGACACCTTACTATGAGGGCGTCCGGAATGGAACACCTCGGCTACTGGACCTGATGGATCGGCTGGGTATTACGGGCACGTTCTTCTTCACGGGTGAGGCTGCGCGGGAGAACCCCGTGCAGGTGCGCGATGTGATCGCTGCGGGGCACGAGGTGGGCTGCCACTCCCTGTATCACGAGACCGTGGGAGACGAGTTGTTTCCGATTCCCGGTGTGAAGCCTCTGCTCCCGGAGGAGGTGTCGGGCAGGCTGGCGCTGGCAACTGAGTGGGTTGGGAATGTGGCTGGATTCCAGCCCGTCTCATTTCGGTGTCCGAGGTTGTGGGGAAGCACGGCTGTTGTCAACGCACTGGAAGGGTTGGGGTACGTGGCGGATGCGTCCTATCCGATGTTCTACTACGCCGAGCGCCTGGGGCCCTACCATCCCAGCCAGGAGGATTGGACGCAGGAAGGCGATATGCGGCTGCTCGAGATTCCAGTTTTCGCTGACTTGTCGGTGGACAGCAAAGACCAATACGGTCGTGACCGCGATCAATGGCCGTTGTTCCGCACGCATGGCGCCGACGCTGTCGTCCAGCATATCGAGAGCTTCCTGAGCTATCTGGATGAGCACAATGTCGCTGCAGTGCTTTGTTTCTACTTCCACCCCTGGGAATTCGTCGAGATGCCCTCGGGGCTTATTCACTACGGGGAGGGCAGCGTCCTCCCTGATAGTTTCCTGGTCAGCAACTGTGGTGACGTCGCGCTGAGGGAGCTGGAATCGCTCACAGTCGCGCTGCAGGGCATGCGGGCCGAGTTCCGCACGGCCGGTGGGTTAGCCCGCGCGTGGTGAGGTCTCGCTCTGGAGCCGACCTCATGAAGCCAGGTATCGGCCTCCGGTACCAGACTGTAAGGAGATAGGGCATGACTAAATCAGAGTTTCCCCGAAGGGCAATCCATCTCGACTTCCACACGATGCCCGGTGTCTACGACGTTGGTCGGGACTTTGACGCCGTTGAGTTTGCCAGCACTCTGAGTGAGGCGCACGTCGACTACATCACGGTGTTCGCCAAGTGCAACTTGGGGTTCACGTACTACCCGACCGAGGTCGGTGTCTGTCACCCGGGCCTTCAGGCGCCGGACATGTTGGGTCAGATGGTGTCCGCTTGCCACCAACGTGACATCCGGGTGGCTGCCTACATCAATGTGGGTCTGGATCACGAGCAGGCGCTGCGGCATCGGGACTGGTGCAAGCTGAACCGAGATGGCCAGATCTACGAGATGCAGACGATGAGCCATTTCTTCAGGAAAATGTGTCTTAACACGGAATATGGGGACTACACGCTGGGCATGATCGGTGAGGTGCTGGAGAGATATCCAATCGATGGGTTGTTCCTGGATTGTTTCACGCTTCATCCCTGCTACGGTGTGGAATGTGTCGAGGGAATGGCTGACGCTGGCCTCGATGCGCATCGCGAGGAACAGGCACGCGAGTTCTGTTGGATCGTTACCGAGCGTTTTGTGCAGGACGTGAAACGCTTGGTGGACGAGATGGCGCCAGGGATCAATCTCTATTTCAACGGACTGCCCTACCGCTGGCAGCCAACGCATGTGGAGATCGAGGTGCTGCCCACAGCCTTCTGGGGGTATGAGTATCTCCCATGGGCGGCCCGGTATGCTCGGACGCTGGATAAGCCGTTCTTCACGATGACAGGACGGTTCCACAAGGGTTGGGGCGATTTCGGCGGGCTTCGTCCCGAGCACTCTCTCGTCTTTGATTGCCGCAACTCCGCAGCGAACGGGGGAACTTGCTCGATCGGCGACCATATGCATCCGCGAGGACGGCTGGAGCCGGCGGCTTACGATCTGATTGGCCATGTCTACGCGGACATCCGGTCGAGAGAAGCATGGACAGCCGGCGCCCGTGCCGTGAGCGAGATCGCGATTCTCCAACCGGCGATGCAGCGCTACCCGGGAGACCCGGATGGGATCGATATGCCGGCCCTCAAGGGCGCCACCCGTATGCTGACGGAACTGAAGTACCAGTTCGATGTCTGTGACGGAGAAGGTGATCTCTCGAAGTATCGGGTCATTCTCCTGCCTGATCGGGTTGATCTCACGGAGCCGCTGAGGCGCAGGCTGTACGAGTATCTGGAGCGCGGCGGAGTCGTGGTCAGCTCTGCACAGGCAGGGATCGATTCGGAGGGACGGCACTGTCTCCTGCCTGAGATAGACGCATTCTCCGAAGGGTCGGAACCACACGCGCCATCCTTCTTCCGAGCGCTGGGAGAGGCCGGACGAAGCGTTCCGGGTATGCTGGTCACGATCTACGATCAAGGGATTGCCATGAGAGCACCGGAAGGCGCCGTGGTGCTGGCCGAGCTGCATAGGCCGTACTTCAATCAGGGTTCCTGGGATTGGCGACACGAGAATGTGTACATACCGCCGGAAGCTGATTCCGGGCGGCCTGCGTTGATGCGAGCGGGTAACGTGTTTCATTTCAGTTTTCCTGTCTTCGGTGGCTATTTCCGCCACGCAGTCCTTGCGTATCGGGGTCTACTGGATCACTGTATTAGCCTCGCTGTGCCCAATCCTATGGTGAGGGTCGTGGGTATGCCCTCGTTCGGCCAAGTCACGGTCACGGAGATCGGAAAAGAGAGAATTGTGCATCTGCTGACGTATGTGCCGGAATTGCGTGGAGCGGAGGTACAGGTGGTCGAAGATCCGATCACGGCGGTTGCTGTGAAGGTTGCCTTGCGCGATGATGGGGGCCGCATCCG
The DNA here is from genome assembly GCA_012514315.1 of Chloroflexota bacterium. Classification (GTDB taxonomy): domain Bacteria; phylum Chloroflexota; class Anaerolineae; order B4-G1; family B4-G1; genus JAAZAN01. The sequence goes on along the minus strand of JAAZAN010000218.1, from coordinate 20,049 downwards.
GCGCGCGTACCTTGCACCGCAGGGCGCCGAATTGTCGCTCGACCGGGAGGGAGGATACGCGAGTGTCCTGGTGCCGAGTGTCGTCGGCCATCAGATGATCGCATATGAGGTGGAATAGTCAGTATACTATTCCTGAGTTGAGATAGCCCCAGAGATTGAAGTGTGCAATGCGGAACAATACAATGGAGGGAATAGGCAATGTCTGTCGGTAAGAAGCAGTCAGTACCATCTATCGCGCAGTCGGAGTTCGAGGCACGAATAGCGCGTGCTCAAGAGCTGATGCGTGCGGCGGGCCTCGATGCCTTGCTCGTTCACAGCAGCGAGGCTGATCAGGGCAACGTGCGCTATTTCAGTGACTACTGGCCACTCTTCGAGTGCGCAGGTGTTCTCATCCCTGCCGATGGGGAACCGGCCCTGTTGGTCGGTCCGGAGAGTGGCGCCTATGCACACGACCGTTCGAAGATTCGCCGCATCTATCAATTGCTGGAGTACAGGGAGCCGGCAGAGCCGGATTACCCGGGCGTCGATGTCGACACGTTCGAGCAGGTCTTCCTCGGTCACTGCGGAACCCTGCCCAAGAAGGTCGGTATAGGAGGCTGGGCTCTTCTCACTGTACCGATCTGGCAATCGCTCCAATCGTCGATGCCTGCGACCGAGTTTGTACGGGCCGAGGACATCATGGTGACTCTCCGTCAGGTGAAATCACCAGCAGAAATCGAGTGTATTGCAGCGGCCTTCCGTATCAGCGAACGTGCCATGCAGGTAGTGCTGGATAAGCTCCGGCCTGGCGCGAGTGAGTACGAGATGGTTGGTGTTGCGCAGAAGGAGCTTTACTTCGCAGGGGCTGAGTACGAGGGGCATGCGCTATATGTGTTGTCCGGGCTAAGCTCCGCGCACGCGATCTCTCGACCAACAGCTCACACGATCCGCGAAGGTGAGATGGTCCAGCTCAATATCGGCGCCCGTGTGAGCGGATATTCGTCCAGCGTGGGGAGGCCTGCATACATGGGGCGGATGCCAGCGTCGGTACGTGAACTCGTTGAGTTTGGGCTCGAGGCTCACCATTGGACTGTGGAACGGATGCAGCCCGGCACACCGGTGGCCAACATAGCTGAGGAATACGATGCCTGGGTCAAGAGCAGAGGGTACGGTGAGTATCTGCTGTATGGTCCCTGTCACTCGATCGGCATCATTGAGGTCGAAGCCCCTTGGGTCGAAAAGACGAGTACCTATGAGCTGCAGCCGGGCATGGTCTTTCAGGTCGACACGTTCTTCTACACGCCTGAGGGGAGCTGCCTGGCAGCGGATGGCATCTTCGGCCTGCGTTGGGAGGATGGATTGCTGATCACCGAAGACGGCAACCGTCTGTTGTCGAGCGAACATCTCGAATGTATCGAGATCTCTAATTGACGACCGATATGTGACACGATCACGCGGTTATCGAAAGTACCATACCGGTGGCTGGTGTGGTCTCGTGCGGGTACCCTCGTGGGCACCTGTCACCCTTCCGGTGAAGCTGGCCGTGGTCGCCCCGGTGTTGCCCAAATGCGCTGATTGTGGCACAATAATAGATAAAGGTGTCTCTACGCAGGGATCCGGAGAGTAAGCTTTGCCGAAGCCCATGTCCTGTCCCCTTGCCCGTGTGGGCGCATAGAGTCACACCATGGTTGGGCGATGTACTGCAACAAATCGTGCGCACTGGCTCTCCATGCGCATTTAGAGGTAGCCATGTCGCTCCGTGCTTGAGACCGCCGCTTGGGAGTGTACGGGAGGTCAAGATGAATAGATCCGGTATCGTGCTGACCCTGGTGGCTTTGACTCTGCTGATCCACGGAACTGTCTGCGCACAGCCCACCGCGCCGGTCGCAGTGGCCGAGGTGCAGGGGGTCATCAATCCGCTTACCGCACAGTACCTCGATCGTGCCTTGCGTCTGGCAGAGCGGCAGGGGGCGCAGTTGTTGATTCTTGTACTGGACACACCCGGCGGCCTGGAGTCGGCGATGAGGGACATGGTGCAGGCACTGCTGGAGTCGCCTGTACCCACGGTGGTCTACGTGATGCCTCAAGGTGCGCGTGCCACTTCAGCCGGGCTCTTCATTCTTATGGCGGCCGATGTGGCTGCTATGGCGCCTGCGACGCATCTCGGAGCTGCCCATCCGGTGCCCCTTGGTGCGGATGCGGACGATGTGATGGATGAGAAGATGACCAGCGATGCGGCTGCTCTGATCCGTAGCGTGGCAGGCACGCGCGGGCGCAACGCAGATTGGGCCGAACGGGCTGTTCGCGAGAATCTCTCGGTGACTGCCGCAGAGGCGCTGGACCTGAACGCCATCGATCTGATCGCCGAGAGTATGGATGACCTGTTTCGTAAGCTGGACGGTCGCACCATTCGCTCAGTTGCCCTTCAGACAGATGGGGCGCCCATTGAGCGCATACCGATGAACCTGGCCGAGCGTTTTCTGCACGTGATCAGTGAGCCCAATATCGCCTATCTTCTACTTTCCCTGGGTACGCTGTTTCTTCTGACCGAACTGGCAGATCCGGGCTTGAGTGTGGCAGGCGTCGCCAGTGTCGTCTCTTTCGTGGTGGCATTCATGGCACTGGGTAGTCTGCCCGTCAATTGGGCAGGTATTGCGTTACTGGCGCTCTCTATCATCCTCTTCGTAGTCGGTCTACTCACAGATACGGAGGCGATTGTGACTGTAGCCGGACTCGTTCCTTTCATACTGGGTTCACTGCTGCTCTTCTCGCCCTTCACTCCGACCTCGCCCGCCGCTCCGGATCTGCGCGTCAGCCCTTGGCTAGTCGGTGTGATGGCATTGGGCGTGGTGGGATTCAGCCTGGTTGTGTTGAGGGCGATTCTCGTGGCTAGCCGTCGTCCACCGCAGTCCGGAGCGGAACGGTTGATTGGGCAACAAGGCGTCGCCCTGACTGACCTGACGCCCTCGGGACAGGTACGGGTCGACTTGCAGGATTGGACCGCTGTATCCATCTCCACCGAGATTCGCGCCGGGGATCGGATCGAGGTGGTTGGAGTCGTGGGAGTGCGTCTGCGGGTGATCCCCGCTTGTTCAGAGGAGAAGTCATCCACACCATAGGGAGGTGTACGCATGGATGTGATTATTATCGGGTTCCTAGCTCTGGTTGTCGTAGTCCTGCTGTCGATGTCGGTCCGTATCGTCCCGGAGTATCGCCGACTAGTCCTGTTCCGGCTAGGGCGGTCGCTGGGAGCTAGGGGACCGGGCCTGATCTTCATGATCCCGTTCGTCGACCGGGCGATCGTGGTGGATCTGCGAGAGGTGTTCTTTGACGTGCCACCGCAGACGTGCATCACCGCCGACAATGCCTCGGTCTCGATTGACTTCCTGGTGTACGACAAGGTGATCGATCCAGAGCGCAGCGTGTTGGAGGTGGCGAACTTCACCGGTGCAGCGCGTGGCCTGGCTATCACCACCCTGAGGGCGGTGGTGGGTGCTATGGACCTGGACGATGTGCTGTCAAAGCGTGATGAAATCAACCGCGTTCTCCATGAGAAACTTGACGAAGTAACCGATCGCTGGGGTATTCGGGTGATGGCCGTCGAGATCCGCGAGGTGATACCGCCCCGTGCGATTGAGGAAGCGATGACCCGGCAGATGGCGGCGGAGCGATCCCGACGAGCGATGGTTGCCGAGGCATCGGGTAAGCGTGAGGCGGCAATCGCTGTGGCTGAAGGCGACAAGCAAGCCAGCATCCTCGAGGCCGAGGGTGAGCGGCAGGCGACTATCCTGCGGGCTGAAGGCGCCCGCGAGGCAACCGTTCTGCAGGCTGAGGGTGATGCGCTCGCGCTGGAGCGGGTGTACAAGGTGGCGCAAGGGATTGATAGCAAGACGCTGACGCTGCAGTACCTGGAAGCATTGAAGGCGTTGGGGCAGGGAGACTCGACGAAGTTCGTTATTCCGACTGAGTTTGTCAACCTGGCGCAGCCGCTCGTTGCTCACGCGGTTCAGGCACAGTCTGAGTAGTGGGGCCACGTATAGTTCCTATGCGATAGCGCTGCGGATTAGACGCTGTCTGACGCGCTCCGTCAGTGCGCTCCGCGCTGGCGGAGCGTTCGTTGTTGCCGTGAGCGCTGGCGCCTGTCGCGCGGCGCGTGTGCGCACCTCACCTCAGATCGACCTTGTGGTATAATCGTCGCAATGCTCGAATGACGAGGAGGCGGGAATGAGCAGGCCACTGCGGGTTCTGATTGCGAAGCCTGGACTGGATGGACACGACCGTGGCGCCAAGGTGGTGGCCCGTGCGCTGCGCGATGCTGGCATGGAGGTGATCTACACGGGCCTGCGCCAGACACCAGAGATGATTGTCGAGGCCGCCTTGCAGGAGGACGTCGATGCGGTCGGGTTGAGCATTCTCTCCGGCGCCCATATGACTCTCGTGCCGCGCGTAATCGATGGATTGCGCCGTGCAGGAGCTGATCGTGTGAAGGTATTTGTGGGTGGGATTATCCCCGAAGAGGATGTTTCACGCCTCCGCGATATGGGAGTGGCCGGTATCTTTGGTCCGGGCACGAGCACACAGGCCATCGCTGATTCTATCGGCGAGCAGACCTCGGAGTCGTAGAGGTGGATTCGCTCGCGGCTGCACTGGCGGGCGACCGCTACGCACTGGCCAGGCTGCTCTCGGCGGTTGAGAATGGCGGTCAGGAGGCAGCGGCCATCGTTGAAGCGCTCTGCCCGCGTGCCGGGCGAGCGCATCTTGTTGGAGTGACGGGTGCGCCTGGCACGGGGAAATCGACCCTGATTGGCCAGCTTGCCCGTCATCTACGGGCGAGCGGACAGTCCGTCGCCATCGTCGCTGTGGACCCGAGCAGTCCATTCACAGGAGGGGCGCTGCTGGGCGACCGTGTTCGAATGCGTGATCTGACCGGTGATCCCGAAGTGTTCGTGCGCAGTATGGCCACGCGGGGTGCATCAGGAGGAGTAGCTCGCACCACGGCCGATGCTGCGCTTGTGCTGGACGCTGTCGGGTTCGATGTTGTGCTGATTGAGACGGTTGGCGCTGGCCAGTCCGAGGTAGAGGTTGCGCGGATGACTCATGCGACGATCGTCGTTGAGGCGCCTGGCTCAGGCGATGATGTCCAGGCCCTCAAGGCTGGCCTCCTGGAGATTGCCGACATCCTGGTCGTGAATAAGATGGATTTGCCTGGCGGCGCCCACAAGGTCCGTGCGCTGGAGCTTGCCACCACCCGGCCCGCGGATGATGAGCGACCAGAGGTCAGTGGGTGGCACGTGCCCATCATCCCGACCGTGGCTCTCACGGGTGAGGGGTTACCGGAGCTACGCGACGCGCTGGTTCGACACCGCATCTCCATGCAGCAGAGCGGATCGTGGGATCGAGGACGTCGCGAACGCATCCGCAGCGATCTTGTCGAGACACTTCAGCGAGTGCTTATGAGTCGCCTCCAGAAGATGATGCAGGAGGACGAACTGGAGTCCTGGGTCACGCGAATCGCTGCCCGGGAGGCAAGCGTGCTCGCCGCTGCCGAGCAGATCGTCGACCGGTGGGAAGCCAGCGGGTACGATCGATCGCCGAGTGATGCCACTACGGGTCTGCAATGACCTGTTGTTCTAAGTTTCACCCGGCTGTTGAGACAGATTGGAGGGAGCATGCCACAAGGTGAAAAGGTCCGTCTGCGTCCGGTTGAGCGCGACGACTTACCGCGATTCGTTCGTTGGTTCGCTGATCCAGAGGTGCGCCGCTATCTGCTAGTCTTCCAACCCTTCTCGTTGGCTCAGGAAGAGCGCTGGTATGAGCGGATGGTCGATAGCGTCGAGCGGCAGGAGACCGTGCTGTTCGCGATCGATGCATTGGATGGGGTGCACATCGGCAACATCGGGTTGCACAATATTAACTGGAAGGATCGATCAACGGAGCTCGGCATCGTGATCGGTGAGAAGTCCTACTGGGATCAGGGGTTGGGCACTGACGCGATCAGTACTCTGCTGCATCTGGCCTTCGATGAGATGAACCTGCACAGGGTCTTCCTCCGTGTGGATGCTGACAATGCGCGCGGCATTCGGTGCTATGAGAAATGCGGTTTCCGACTTGAGGGGACACTGCGTGATGCCACGTTCAAAGAAGCGAGGTATGTGGATCAATACATGATGAGCATCCTGCAGCCTGAGTTCGTTGCAGGATGATGGTGGCTGGTTCAGTTGTGGCTTACACGTTCTCGCTGTCCCGTTTGGTCAGGTAATGAATGCCCTCGTCTATCTCGGAATAGCCCAAAGACTGGAACAACCTGAGCGAGGCCACATTGTCGTGTTCGATCAGCGCAGCGGTAAGGGGCATACCCTGTTCGCGAAGGCGGGCCTCCGCTGCTCGGACCAGCAGCTTCCCATAGCCCTGGTTCCGATAGCGAGGATCGATGGCCAGGCGGTTGATCCAACCCTTGCGCGTGTCGTGAGTGGTCACCACTGTACCGATGAGGACGCCATCGAGTTCCAGTCCCAGAATCGTCTGCACTTCGGTGGCGAGTTGTTGCTCGATAGCGGCCTGGCTGTCGCGGCCCTCTGGCCGGATGGAATGCAGTCCAGCGCGTTGCCACAGCGCCAGCAGTGAGCTGTAATCGTCGCCGGTAAGGTGGCGTATGAGAGGTTCCGGTCGTTGCATACATATCTCCGAGCCAGCTCTTGTTGGCGGCCTGTGATGATCGCGACTATGGCCTGCACGTGTACACGTGAATGTGGATCACTATTATAGTCCTATTCCCGAGTTGAGGAAACCCTATGCCCGGTTTGCGCATCGCTATGCTCAGTGTTCACACATGTCCACTCGCCATGTTGGGTGGCAAGGAGGCGGGCGGCATGAATGTCTATGTGCGCGACCTCTCTCGAGAGTTTGCCCAGCAGGGCCAGCATGTCGATATCTTCACCCGTTCTCAGGATCCGGCCGTGCCGCGCGTAAGTCACCTCCTAGGACGAGGCGCGCGCGTGTTTCACATTCGGGCTGGTCCCGAGCATCCCTACGACAAGCATCTGGTCTACGACCATCTTCCCGAGTTTGTCGACAATGTGCTGGAGGTTGCGTCTCGTGATGGCGTTCAATATGATGTCATCCACAGTCACTATTGGCTGTCGGGAGTAGCCGCGCTTGCGCTGCGTGAGCGTTGGGGTGTCCCTGTTGTCCACATGTTCCACACGCTGGGCGAGATGAAGAACCGCGTGGCGCAGCGACCGGAGGAGCGTGAGACGGATCAGCGGATCGCCGTAGAGAGGGAGATCGTCGATCTGGCCGACGTGGTGATCGCCGCGACTCCTGCGGAGCAGAAGCAGCTGGTGGAGTATTACGGAGCGGATCCATCGCGGATCCGCGTGATCTCGCCTGGCGTGGACATCGAGCGTTTCCATCCCATTCCAGCGGAACAGGCGCGCGAGCGCATCGCGGTATGCCCCGATCTCCCCATCATCCTGTTCGTGGGTCGGATCGAGCCACTCAAGGGTATCGATAGCTTGCTGCAGGCTATCGCACGTGTTCTGGAGAGCTGTCCCGATCTACACGGCAGGTTGTGTGTACCTGTCATTGGGGGCGACCCAGACCGGGTGCGCGAGGACGAGGAAATGGTGCGCCTCCTGGAGCTGCGGGATGAGCTTGGCATCCATGATGTGGTGTTGTTCCTGGGTGCTAAGGATCAGGACACGTTGCCGTATTACTACTCGGCGGCGTCGATGGTCGTGATGCCTTCGGATTACGAGAGCTTCGGGATGGTGGCCTTGGAGGCGATGGCTTGCGGGACCCCAGTCATCGCGTCTGATGTGGGCGGGCTGGCATTCCTGGTGAAAAACGGTCGCACAGGCTATCGTGTGCCGGCGCGTGATCCAGACGCGCTTGCGGACAGGATCCTGCGCCTTCTCACCGACGAAGGTCTACGTCGCCGCATCGGGTATCGTGCGATGTGCTGGGCGGAGTCATATGCCTGGCCCCGGATAGCGCAGCGCATCGAAGGTGTATACGCGGAGCTTTTGACAGCGAACCCTTGATGATTCACGACTGTACTGTGGTCCGCCGGATACTGAATACCGAACCTCTGCCGGCCGCCGAGCCTTGATCTTGACAACCGAGGCGCAGCGGTTAGTATTGGGGTTGGGGCAATGGGCTTTGACTTGCCATTCCGGTTCAGCTATACTGAGAGGGTGGCATTTGTCCATGGAGCAACAAGGTCGGCGTTGTGGCGTGGAGACTCCGGCCGGTGGAGACTGAATCAATATGAGAAGATCGAGCTACGGTTCCCGTCGCGGTTGTTCTGTTGGCGCAATTGCCGGCTGGGCCTTGCTGCTGGTGGTAGCCGGAGGGCTGATCTGGTTCGGCTTTTTTCGGAACCGTGGTGGTGGACAGCCGGAGCCCGGTGCAGATGTGACGGTTGCTCCATCTCCCACTGCCTCGCTGATACCACTGGTGACACAGCAGTTGCCCACGGCGACCACCGAATCGCCCACTGACTTGCCAGAGCCGACTGCTATCGCACCAACCCCCGTGTCGCCGGCGGTAGCGAGGATTGTGGCTGGTGTCGATGGCGCCAACGTGCGTACCGGTTCTGATACCAGCTACGAGAGGATCGGATACCTGGATCCTGGTGCTGAGGCGCGCGTAATTGGACGATACGACGGCTGGTGGCAGATCGACTACAACGGCGTGACGGGTTGGGTCTATGGTGAGATCGTGACGGCGTCCAATACTGAGGATGTGCCTGAGGTTGTCCCGCCCACACTGACGCCGATGCCCGCCACGGCAACACCGCCACCTCCGACAGCGACGACTGAGTCGGTTGACCCGACGATTGAAACCGCCAGCCCGACGACAACCGCCACGGTAACACCGGACGTACAGACGGCAACACCCGGCCCCGCACCCGGGGATGTGGTTGCGAACGCCTTCAGTGTGGAAGGCGCGCCGGGGCCTTTCGATGTGGATGCGGACATCTGGTTCAACGGTGATGTCACGTGTGCGGCAGGGCAGGATGTGAACTACACTCACCTGGGCGCCTGGGTTGAGCAGACGGCTCAGTTCCAGGTCAGTTGGTCCAACGAGACGCTTACGTCCGGTCAACGCTTCACGTGGCGTGACCGTATTGCGATCGCGTCGCCGGGGACGTACAACCTCTGGCTGAGGGTCTGCTTCGGCGAGACCAACTGCACCAACCTGTCCGGGCCGGTGGTAGTGGAGGTGCAGTAGTCGGTGCAACTGGGTGACAGTGGGCATTCCTGCTCGGCCACGGGCTCTGCACTGACCCGGCGCCAGTGTTGAAGAGCGTGAGTTCTGCCGGGGTAGCCTGAAGCTGCCCCGGTTTGGTTTGTCGCCGTTTCGTGGGGCTATTGATATGGCCTCGCCGTTCGGCAATCTGGTCCAGGGGGCCTAAGAAAGGTCGGATGATAGACAGGTTGCGGAAGACGTTGCGATTTCTTGGGTCTCTCGGTTGGTCTGTCGCGCCACCGAACGCGACGAGAACACAGAGACACAACTTTCTGAATGCCCAGCTCGAGGGTCTGGGCGTTGGGTTAGCAATGTCAGCTGGCCCCTTCATCTCGGTCCTGCTGACACGACTTGGCGCGACCAGTACGCAGGTGGGTCTGCTCTCGTCACTACCTGGCGTCGCCGGTATTGGCCTGGCGATTGTGGCAGGACGCTTCCTGCAGGCACGCCGAAACATCGTGCCATGGTTCAGCCGCCTGCGTCTGATCGCACTCTCTGCCTACACGTTCACGGGTCTCGCTCCGTTCTTCGTGCCGGAGCGCTATCTGGTGACCAGCATCCTGGTCATTTGGGCGCTTGCGGCGATACCACAGACGTTTATGAGCGTCGCTTTCTCTTTGGTGATGAACGGCATCGCCGGACCGAAAGGCCGCTACGATCTGATGAGCCGGCGCTGGTCGATCCTGGGTGTAACTCAGGCGGTCATGATCGCGCTGGCCGGCTGGGTTCTCGATCAGATTTCGTTTCCCCTGAACTACCAGCTTGTGTTTCTTGTGCTCTCACTGGGTGGAGTGATTAGCTTCTCATTCTCGCGGCGCATCGAATTGCCTGACCAGGACCCTCCGCGCCATACTCACGGTGCGGGAATTCGACATGCGTTCACGAGCACGCTCGGTCTGGTACGCGCCCATCCCGAGTTCATCTCGTTCGTGTCTCGACGGCTTGTGTATCTGGCTGGTGGCCTGCTGGGTACGCCGCTATTCACGCTCTATTTCGTTCGCGTGCTGGGAGCCAGTGATTCGTGGATTGGAGCGATCAATACGGCGAACACGGCGGTTCTGCTCATTGGCTACTCCATCTGGGCACGACAGGCCCGTACGCGGGGATCTCGGTTTGTGTTGTTCTGGACCACGTTGGGTCTGGCGTTGTACCCTGTGGCGGTGGCTGTTACTCGCTGGACGCCGGCTATTGTTCTGTATGCCGCTCTCGCCGGGGTCTTCTCGGCCGGAATCAATCTCGTCTTCTTTGATCTGCTGATGCGGACCGTGCCTGAGGACCAGAATGCCACGTTCGTCGCGATCGATCAGAGCCTGCAGTACATCATCACTGTACTGATGCCGATTATCGGCACGATCCTTGCAGATCAGATTGGGATTGCCGGTGCGCTATTGGTCAGTGGCGGCCTGCGCCTGATTGGCTGGGCACTGATGGTTCGGTACGACCCAGGCCCGTCCAAGCCGTGACATCGACTGCCTCCCCGAGGGGTGTGGCGGCACAGTGTGTCCTGGCCGTTACGCACAGGGCCGGGATGTACGCGGCCCACCCTGCGGTGTGGCTGCAACGAATCCGGTATCTTGTTGCCGTTGAGGCCTCTCCACTGAACTCCACGACGGAAGCATCGTCAGTGGACAGAGAGCGCGACGCCTGTCTGGTGATTGCTGCACAGGCATCAGGGGCGGAGGATGAGAGGAAGCCACAGCGGCAGGTGTTGGGAGACCGTGGCTGTGCGGGTGAAGGGGCCCAGAACACTGCCCGAGATCTCCACAGTGTTAGTAAAGGAGGCGCCGAGCGGTAGGCCGGTGGTCGCCGTCATCACGAAGGTCATCGCTGCTTCATTCCCCGGGCCAAGTCGACCGCTGCATCTGGTCTCCCCGGTATCAACCCTCAGCGTCGCATCGATCAGTGAGCAGCTCGCCGTATGGGTAAGCGTGTGGAGCTCGGGGGGAAGTGCGTCTGTCAGGTCGACTGTAGCGGTAGCGCTGCCCGTATTGCTGATATGCACTGTACACAAGATAGTCTGCCCGGCGTAGAACCGAGTTGGATCCATCGCCTTTCTCGATGTAATGAGTACAGGCGCGGGTTCGATGAGCACGGATGTGAAAGCCTGGCCCCAGAGTTCGTCGTCGTATTCTCCCCATCTCCCAGCCCCGTTCTGCCCGCGCGCGCGGAAGAAGTAGGTGTGCCCACTCACACCGGTGAATGGGTGCTGGTGGGCAGTCGTTGCCGTCAGCCAGTCGCTCCACGCTGCCTCCACCCCATCACGAACCTGGATATCGAAGGCGACAACAGTGGTCTCTGGATCAATTCCCGACCACGTCGGCGTGAATGTTGCGGTTTCAACGAAGGGGGGCAAGCGATGCACGCGCGCCGTTGGGGGCAAACAGCCGGCTGCCTGAAACGCCATCAGGAGTGATTGTTCTTCTGTGTCGACCACGGTGACGCCGATCTGACCCAACTCAAGTCCGTCGGCGGACACCGATGCAGTATGTGGCGAATCAGGAGCGACCTCGAAATCGGTCTGGTGGGCCAGCGTTCTGCATGTGGCACGCTCGAAGACGTATATCCCGATCTCGCCAGGGGTGTACCTGCGCGTGGGCTGCAGTGCGATGTGAAACTCTTCGCCCGCTCTCCGCACGTCCAGCGCACCGTGATCTGTCGCAGCGCTGACCCAGCCGATCCCGCTGACCGGGTACCAGTACTCGGTCCAGGTCAGCGCCTGACCCGCTCCGATGACTACGTGATCATCGTACGTTGGAGCGATTCCACCGTGGATCTCGACGTATGTCGATCCGTCATCGGTCCACAGGTTGGCGTCGATCGGGCGCTTCCAGCCCATGCCAAAGCCCTTCGCACCGTGCGCGATCTCTGGTGGGAACACGCGGACGAGACCCTCATCAGCAGCGGTGTCGTACACGCCGACGAAGCCGATCCGTGCGGCTGCCGGGCGTTCGAAGAAACCCAGCCATCCGTCCCAGTTCCCCAGTCGTGAGAGGTTCTGCCCCCTGTGTACTGGCCAGTCCAGAACCTCGCCCTCGCTGAAGTTGGCGCTGGAGTGGACTGTGACCTGAGGGGCGTTGTTGATGAAGTGCAGATCGGCCGCGACTGTGTTGGCGGCGCCCGGCGCGATCATCGCATTGCTCCAGAACTTGATCGGTAGTGCGCTTGCGGTCGGGTTATCAATGCGTGGCGTGATGGCGAGAATGGCTCGGTCGGCGGGCAGGTGAACGGCAATCTGTGCACGGAGGCGGTTTGTCGCGGGGGTATTCTGCAACGTGACCGTGACGCCCTCCGAAGTGGTCGCGATCTGCGTGTCCCATGGAGTGCCCCAGTAATAGCCGTGCTCCTCCACAGGAAGGCACCATTCGATACCCCCCGCGGCAAGCCACCAACCTTGTTCCGTAGGCCCCCACCTTGTGGGCTTGATCACGGGGTTGGCATACAGCTCATTGTGACCTGTGGGCTTGAACGTCAGTTCATAGATGCGTCCCCCGAGCTCGGGCATCAGCGACACACGGAGATACGTGTTCTCTAGTACCACGAGCTCGTACTCTCGCGACTGCGGCTGAGGGTCGCCGTAGCAGGTCCAGCTTAACCATCCGTAGGGGTACAGCCCGCTATACCGCGTTTCCAGGCAATGCTCGTAGGGATAGGTCGGCAGGGAGATGGTCGCAGTCGTGACATTCACCAGGGCTGCTCTCCCTATCGCAGAATAGTCCGCGCGCAGCGGTTCGTCTGCCGACGCAGGTGTGGTCATCTCCTGGAATGAGGCGGCCGAGGCCGGTGGCGCCGGGCGTGCCTGTGCAGTGATGTGCGATGCTGTCGTGACTCCGGCCACGAGGCCCAGTGCTAAGAGTGTGGAGACCAGCGCTTGCTGTGCAGTCATCCTATCTACCACCCTTCACAGCGCCTCCTGGTATCGCTGCAGGTTAATCGAAAAGGCGGGCGATCTCGTCGCGTGCGAACTCGGGCAGTGGGCGTTCGCCCAGTGAATCGTGGCACATCACCGTGCGGTCAGCATCTTCCACAATACGCCCGATGCGTGCAGACGCTATACCTGCGCTGGTAAGCGCCCCTTGTATGGCCTCGGAGTCATCCGGTGCAACAGCCATCAGCAGCGAGCCAGACGCAATCAATCCCAGCGGGTCCAGCTTCAGTCTCTCACACAGTAGCTGTGTCTCAGGCAGAATCGGGATGTCGCTTTCCTGCACCTCCAGTCCGTACCCCGCGGCCTGTGCCAGTTCCCTCAGCCCGGTGGCCAGTCCGCCCTCGGTTGGGTCATGCATGGCGTGTACCTTGCCGGCGGATGTGGCGATGGCGGCATCGCGGACGACGCTGATGCCGGGATCGTGCAGGAATTCGCGGCAACGCGCAAGAAACGCCTCGTCGAGCCCGTCGAGCGCTGCGCTCCTCTCCCTCGCGATGATGGCGGTGCCTTCGACGGCGATGCCCTTCGTAAGGATCAGGACGTCGCCCGGTCGTGCATCTCCCGGGTAAACCAGGTCCTCGGGAGCCACTTCACCCAGCATCGAGCCCACGACCAGTGGGTGGTCCAGGCCGTGTGTGATCTCGGTGTGACCACCCACGAGTTCGATACCGAGATCCGCGCAGGCATCGGTGATCTGACGAAAGATCTCATCGACCTCCGCGGCTTCAGTCCGGGCTTCGGGCAGGAGGAGTGTCGCGAGGAACCAACGCGCTGTAGCGCCCATGCAGGCGATGTCGTTGGCGTTGACGTGGACGGCGTACCATCCCACATCAGACGTGACGAACGTTACCGGGTCCGACTTGGCGACCAGATAGCGATCTCCGAACGAGATGACTGCCGCGTCGCGGCCGATGCCGGGTCCGACGATCACACGGTCGTCACGCGGAGCGTGACGAGTCAGGAGCTGGATCAGATGGTCGGCCGGAAGCTTTCCCAGTGGGTATGGCATATGTGTGTTTCCCATTGAAAGGTATGATGTGCTGACCGCGGGGACCGGGCTATGGCTGAGTTCCCGCGTCGTGACCGCTGCCTGGTTATCCTGCATTCGGTGTTCTTGCCAGACACGCTCATTCTACCGCACATCCACTACTCCGGCAAACCCCGTTGGGTGTCACTCTCTATGCATCTGTTTGAACGGTAGTGGGAGCGCTTCGGCTACCAGTGGACGCGGTCCGACCGGCTTGCAACGTGGTGAGCGTGCGTCTATAATGGTGGACATATGTCGCGTCCGTATAGCCCTTGGGAGGTAAGCCCGTGACTGAGGCACCCCGTGGCGCCGCCGTAGGGTGTGGGCAACTGGCCCTCATCTTTGTTCTACTGTTCTGGCTCGCCATCGTGCCGGTTGGAGTTGCTCTGATAGCCGACGGGGTGGCCTCGGATGGAACGCCCGCGATATGGGGCAGTGCGCTCCCGCTCGCTGCTGCTGCCCTGCTATTGGTTGTCCCGACGCTGGGTGTCGCGCTGATCGCGCGGCGTCGAGCTGCCGCGCGGTTGATCGCTGGGGTAGCCGCTGCGCTGGTTGGGGTAGCTGGCTATATTGTGGTCGATACCGTCGTGCGCGTTCTGTTCCCGGTGGTCTCTGGCCCATCGCTTCACGGAGAGGGTGCGCCGGAAGCCACCCTGCGGGGCGCGCTGTTGCTGCTCTATACGCTGACTGCTGTGCTATGGATGCCCCGGCTCGCCGGTGTGGAGCGCCAGTCGTTGGCAGGCTGGTTGGCGCTCGACCGGTGCAGGCCTGCGGTACTGTTCGTTGCAGTGGCTGCTGCAGCGCTCGTCACGGCGCCGTGGCCGCTTACTGGAGCGCTGGGGGACAGTCTCACATCGCTCAGCGTTGCCTATCAAATGGCAACCTGGACGCTTCCGCAGGTCTTGTTCTTCTGGGGTCTCATCTACAATCTGCTGGCCACATCCGTGCGCCAGGCCTGGCTTGTTGGCCTGGCAACCTGGCTCATCGCGGCCCTGGCCTGCATAGGGGGAGTGCTCCCCACAGGGGAGTGGGGCGCGCTGACCCGAATGCTGTATGCGCTTCCGGTGGGCCTTCTGCTTGCAGAACTGCGCGCGCGTGAGGGCGGTATCTACGCATTGCTCCCCGCAGCGTTTCTGGCTGCAGTCGCGCCACAGCTCTTCGCGGATCCCCGCGATGCGTTGGCGCAGGGCATTCCCGAGTTTCAGCATATCGCTGCGAACGTGGCTGCGGTGGGAATCGCGGCTTCTCTGGGCTTCATCCTGTGGGTAGGGCGCCGGGCGCTCCTGGCGGTACGCGATCGATTCCGGCTGCCTACCTGGGCGCACTTTGGCTTGGCAGTACTGGCGGCTGCCACTTGCTGGGCGATGTGGCTGGGACTGTATGTCTTCGCTGGGTCTCCTGGCTTCGTCAACGACGGATTTCTGCTCATCCTTGATGAGCAGGCAGATCTCGGTACCATAGCCATACCCCCGGACGCAGGGCGTGAGGCGCGCATCCAGACTGTCGTCGATGCGCTCATCGCCGTGGCGGATCGCACGCAGCCGCCCGTCCGCGCCGAGCTGGATCGGCTGGGGGTACCATACCGCCCGTACTATATCATCAATATGATTCGCGTCGACGGCCACCGGACGCTCATGCGTCACTTCGAGGACTGGCCCGGCGTGGCTCAGGTTCTGTGGAATCCGAATGTACGAGGTTATCCGCGCCGCTGGTCTGAGCCATACATCCTAGGGGAGGAACCGCAGGACAACGTGGGGTCCAATCTGCTCGCCATTCACGCGGACAGGGCCTGGGAGTTGGGTGTATTCGGCGAAGGGATCGTTGTCGCTGGGCAGGATACAGGCTATGACTGGCGGCATCCTGCACTGAAGGCGCACTACCGGGGTTGGGATGGCGTCTCGGTTGATCACAACACCAATTGGCACGATGCCTGGGATGGCATCGCCGAGGCGTTTGATGATGACAGCCACGGTACTCACACGATGGGGACGGTGCTCGGTGATGACGGGGCAGGCGAGCGTGTGGGTGTTGCCCCGGGCGCACAGTGGATCGGGTGTCGCAACATGCGCCGAGGGTTCGGGAACCCAGGAGCCTATGCCGAGTGCACGGAGTTCTTCCTGGCGCCGTATCCGCTGGGAGGGGATCCGTTCCACGACGGCGACGTTGCTCTGGCGCCGCACGTTGTCAACAACTCGTGGGGTTGTCCGGATTTCGAGGGCTGCGAGGAGGACACGCTACAGCCGATGGTCGAGGCGATGCGTGCAGCCGGGATCATGATGGTCGTCAGCGCTGGGAACGACGGGCCCGCCTGCGAGACAGCGGATACCCCGCCGGCGCGGTATGATGCGGTATTCTCGGTTGGGGCTACCGACGAGATGGGGAGCATCACGGGGTTCAGCAGTCGTGGCCCAGTGGGCAGCTTGATCAAACCCGATGTCACGGCGCCCGGAGAGAGCATTCGGTCGAGCATCCCTGGTGGTGGTTACGCCTACGCCTCGGGTACATCGATGGCTGGCCCGCACGTTGTCGGTGTTATTGCACTGCTGTGGTCGGCACATCCGGCGCTGCAAGGCGATATCGCGGCAACCGAGGAGCTGATCTGTCGTACGGCTGAGCCGCAGCCTCTGATGGCGGTATGCGCCACGGACGAGGCAGTCCCTGAAGGGCCGTTTGCCTCCTTGTTTGCGAACCCGGTGTGCGCGTGTGGCGAGGTCGTGGGGACGCCAAACAATGTGTTCGGGTGCGGGGTGATCGATGCGGGAGCGGCGGTGGAGGAAGTGCTGTGGAAGTGACATGTGGAGTGCGCGCCCCACGTGCCGGAGTCGTCGGCGGTAGCTAACGATGAAGCCGTTACGAGTAGCGATGAATAGGTGGTTGGCACTGTGGGCCCATCGTGCGTTCTGGACGCCTGGCTGTAGTAGGACAGCACTGTATGAGACGCGGCTGAGGACAGGTCGATATCCGTTATCGTATTGGAGAACCCCATAGATAGGGTGACAAGCGTGTCCCGGCGCGAAGATCGCCGGCGATCTCTGGAGGGAACACTATGGCATTGCGCGATGTTCTTGCCCTGATTCTGGGTGGCGGACGAGGAAGCCGGCTCTATCCACTTACCAAACTACGCGCCAAGCCCGCGGTGCCAATCGGCGGCAAGTACCGGCTCATTGACATTCCCATCAGCAACTGTCTGAACTCTGGCGTCGAGAAGATCTATGTCCTGACGCAGTTTCTGTCAGCTTCGCTCCACCGGCACATCTACCAGACCTACAAGTTCGACACGTTCTCTGGTGGTTATGTCTATGTCCTTGCAGCGGAGGAGACGCCCTCCGGCATGGACTGGTATCAGGGTACGGCCGACGCCGTGCGCAAACAGCTCCCACAGATTAGCAACGCCCGCATTGACGATGTGTTGGTGTTGTCGGGCGATCATCTCTATCGGATGGACTATGCTGAGTTCATTGGTCTGCACCGTGCCCGGCGCGCTGATGTGACCATCGCCGTGCAGCCGGTCTCCCGCGCGGACGCGCCGCGGTTTGGGATACTCGAGATCGATGGTGAAGGACGGATCACATCTTTCCATGAGAAGCCGCCAGAGGAACAACTGGATGGGCTTGAATGCACGGGCGACGATGCGCGCCCGTACCTGGCTTCGATGGGGATCTATGCCTTCCGGCACGACGTACTGCATGATGTGCTTGTTGAGACGGACGCGGAAGACTTTGGAAAGCAGATCATCCCCGCGGCGATCGACACGCGGCGCGTCTATGCCTACCGGTTCGACGGGTATTGGCGGGATATTGGGACCATCCGAGCCTTCTACGAGGCCAACATGGGGCTCACGCTCAGCCAGCCGCCGTTCCAGTTCCACGATCCCTGTTCACCGATCTACACGCGTCCGCGCTATCTGCCGCCCTCACGTGCTGAGGGCTGCGATCTGGTCCGGACGGCGCTGGCCGAGGGCTGCCTGATCGAGAGCGCCGACATCTCGGATTCGGTTATTGGGCTGCGTAGCGTCATCGGTCGGGACGTGACGATCAATCGCACGGTGATGATGGGCGCCGACTACCACGAGGCGCCCGAGGGCAAGGTCGAGAACCGTCGGCTGGGGCGCCCGGATGTAGGCGTCGGCCGCGGCAGCATTATCGAGGGCGCGATCATCGACAAGAACGCGCGCATCGGCGAGGGCGTGGTAATCCGCAGCCAGCCGGACAACGCGGAGGTCGTGGAGACGAACGACTATGCGATCTGCGAGGGCATCGTGGTCATCGCGAAGAACGCCGTCATCCCAGACGGTACGGTGATCTAGGCGCGAGTGGAAAAAACATCACACCAGGGCACAGAGCCGCGGGGACAATGAGATTCTCAGGGTCTCTGCGGCTTTCAGCATCCTTGCGCTGTCTTCCCTTCTCCAGACGGAGTGGGGGCAAAACGGGAGTTTGACTTTTCCGACAGCCTGTGACAGACTCCCGAAGATGGTATCTGGAAGGAGGTCTGCGGTGCGATCAGAGGTCTCTGGTGTTCTCATCTTCGGCGCGCACCCTGACGACGCCGATTTCTCCGCCGGCGGCGTGGCGGCGCTATTCGCCGAGTGTGGCTGTCGGGTCAAGCTCGTTTCGCTCACCAACGGCGATGCCGGACACTTTGAGATGGGCGGCGCCCCGCTGGCCTGGCGGAGGCGCCGGGAGGCGGCGGCATCCGGAACCGTGCTCGGTTGCGAGTACGTCACGCTCGATACCCACGACGGTGAACTACTGCCTACGCTCGAACTGCGGCGTGAGGTGATTGGTCTGATCCGGGAGTTCAAACCCGATGTGGTCATGACCCCCAGGCCCTGGGACTATCATCCGGACCATCGCTACACGGCGCAGGTGGTTCAGGATGCGCTGTATATGGTCACAGTGCCTAACGTTGTCTCCAGAGCGCCGCATTTGGATGCCAACCCCGTTGTGCTGTACGTGCACGATGGTTTCCAGAGGCCATATCCATTTGTTGCGGACGTGGTCGCAGACATTGGGTCGGTCGTCGAACGCAAGGTGGACGCCCTGCACTGTCATACGTCGCAGGTGTATGAGTGGCTTCCATACAATCGTGGCGAGCTGGATACGGTTCCGTTGGGGGAGGATGATCGACGCGCCTGGCTGCGCCAGACCCTCGAGCCTCGATTGCGCCGGGCGGCGGACCTGTATCGGGATCGACTCATCGCGCTGTACGGAGATGTTCACGGCAGCGAGGTTGTCTACGCGGAAGCCTTTGAGATCTGCGAGTACGGTGCACCATTGGCTGACGCAGATATTCCGAGGTTGTTCCCATTCTTTGATGGAGTTGGGGGGTGATCGATATGGGCTCTTTGAAGATCGGTTGCGCGCTGTGGACGCTCGGTGCTACACCGGACGTTGCGACACTGCGACGGAATATGGAGGTTGTCGCGGAGATCGGTTGCACGTCCGTCCAGCCCTGGATTGTCAACTTCGAGTACACGCCGTGCATCCTCGACCCAGAGGTGGGCACAGCGCGTGACCGCCGGGAGGTGGTGAGGGCGGCTGAGGAGCTGGGTCTGACGTTCAGCGGTTTCTGCGCCCAGCTTAAGGGCGCGGTGACCTACGGCGGCCTGGAGGAGGAGGACGGCCTGGAGTGGCGCATCGCCAAGACGAAGCAGGCGATCACCACCGCTGCCGAGCTGGGAGGCCCGGTCGTGACCACACACGCGGGTATCATGCCGGAAGATGTGACGGCGCCGAACTACCAGACACTGCTGCGCTCGGTTGGCGAGATCGCGCGGCATGCCGAAGGGGAGGGCGTCTTCCTTGCGTTGGAGACCGGTCAGGAGAAAGCCGAGGATCTGCTGCAGTTCGTGGAGACGGTGGGC
>JAAZAN010000217.1 GCA_012514315.1 Chloroflexota bacterium | reverse complement strand
CTCTCGTTGCGATGTGCTCCGCATCATGGGAGGATGCACTCACACACAGCACACTGAACCGCAAGGTTGAGAGGAGCATCACAGCGCACTGAGCCAGCATCTGCATCTGTTTGAAATCATAGGCACATGATAGCTTGACTATCCGACATGACCGTTGAACGGTTCGAGCGTCCTAGGGCGCGAGAACTGTTTTGTGTATCATACGAGGTACTCACGAGAAATTCGTTGATGCGTCCGAGACTAAACAGGAGGTAGAAAGTGAAAGGACAGCGACTAGTCATGCTTCTCGTTGCCGTCTTCGCAATCAGCGGTCTGCTGATCGCGGGATGCGCACCCGAGGCGACCCCCACAACCCCTACCACCCCCACAACGCCCACATCCCCAACCACCCCTACCACCCCTACCACTCCATCCCAGCCCAGCACTGACAAGTTCACCTGGCGCATGCAGACACCGTTCCCGACATCGTTCCCGATGTACACAGGCGGCGATATGCTGGCTGAGATGCTCAACAGCATGTCGGCAGGACGTATCGTTGCGACCAACAACCCCTCCGGCGCCATTGTCGATGGCTTGAAGGAAATGCGCGCCGTGGTGGATAAGGTCCTCGATGCCTCCATGACCGCCTCGCACTACCACACCAGCGAAGTCGGCCTGGTGGGTGACCTGTTCAATCTGCATCCCGGAGGCCCCAACCCCATGGAGTTCGCCGTCTGGGTGTACGAAGGTGGTGGCGCGGCGCTGTGGCAGGAGATGTACGACGTAAAGAACCTGCCCATCCATCCCACCATGGCGATGTGCACGTCCGCCGAGCTGTTCGGCTGGTTTGCCGATCCGGTCACGTCGATGGATGACTTCAAGGGTATGAAGTTCCGCACCGCCGGCATCTGGGGTGATATGCTGACCGAAGCCGGTGCTGCCGTCGTCACGATGCCCGGTGGAGAGATCTACGAGTCCATGCAGCGCGGCGTCATCGATGCGTTCGAGTTCAGCAGCGCCGGCCCCGACTACGCCGCCGGCTTCCATGAGCTTGGCGCCAATGTCCACGGCCCTGGCATCCACGCTCCTCAGTCCGCCTTCGAGTTCGTGATTCACAAGGACACGTGGAACAAGATGCCCGCCGACCTTCAGGCCATCCTGACCCACGCATGCGCAGCCAACTTCATTCGCACACTCGCCTATGTCGACTACGGCGACATGGTTGCCTTCCAGGCGCTGAAGGACTATGGCACCGAGTTCGTGTACCTGCCCGAGGACGTGCAGGTTGGCATCGTCAAGATTGCCAACGCGAAGTATGACGAGATCGCGGCCGAGGATCCGTTCTTCGCCAAGGTGCTCCAGTCGCAGCGCGAGTTCCTGACTGCGTACCGCGGCATGAAGGCTTTCGCTCAGCCCGATCCCAACATCATGGAATCGTACAAGTAGCCACAGGTACTGACTTGGGGCGAGTCAGGTGATCAAACCTGGCTCGTCCCTTCTTCTCGATAGAAATTTGAGGCGCAATCCAGTGAAAAAAGCACTGAGAGTAGTATGTAATGCCATTGACTCCGCGAGTATCTGGGCGGGGAAGGCCGTTTCCTGGCTGCTCATCGCCCTGATCCTCGCATTGACGTACGACACCTTCATGCGCTATGCCTTCAGACAGCCAACGGTGTGGTCCTTCGACGTGTCCTACATGTTGGGAGGCACCATCATGCTGATGGGCATGGCCTGGGTCACCACCCGCCGGGAGCAGGTCCGCGTCGATATCCTCTACTCGAAATACCGCCCCAAGGTGAAGCTCATCGTCGACGCGGTACTGAATCTGCTTCTCTTCTTCCCGGTGTACGTCATGTTGCTGACCCGAGCGGTTCCTCGCACTATCTTCTCGTTCACGAACAAGGAGTTCTCAGAGGTCGGTTTCTGGCGCCCTCTGATGTGGCCCTACCGCACGATGATGCTGGTGGCAGTGTCCCTCTGGGTGCTG
>JAAZAN010000216.1 GCA_012514315.1 Chloroflexota bacterium | reverse complement strand
TTCTGTTCCACGAAGCGGTTATCGTTCTTATGGTAGGGGCGACTGCGGGTCAGCTTCACCCCGGTGACTATCTGTCCGAAGAAGTCGAGCAAGGGACGGTTCATGAATTCGCTGCCGTTGTCGGGGTGGATCTCCAAGATGGGAAAAGGACAACGGGAGACCACCTTGGTGAAGGCTGCCTTCATCTCGCGGGCACTACGGCCATATACGGCCACTCGTTCGCTCCAGCCGGTGGCCACATCGATCCATTGCATCGTACAGACGTAATCGTCGCGTGCGCTGGGGCCGCAGTGGTGTACCAGATCAATCTCGAAATGTCCGGGTTCGCTGATGTCCCAAGCCAGGCGCGTCATGGGGATGTCTGCACTGACCCCGTCCCCCTGAGGTCGTCCCCGTCGTTGGGGCAGACGCGGTTCCCCCTTGCGCAAGTCCTTGAGCAGTCGGGCGACGCTGGAGATGCTGATCTCCTCGAGTTTCGCCACCAGCACTTGGTTGACTTCCAACTCTCCAAAACTGGCCAAGTGTATCGCTGTCTGGGCCAATGTCGGCTGCAGCCGTTCGGCACAGATCCAGTCCAGAGCATCGGCCACGATGCGTACCGTCCTCTTGACCTCCCCATCATACACCACACAGCGGTGACGCACCCTTTTCTTGCGGATCGGTCCCTCCTTGTTCAGCAAGTGACACAGATACTTGCGCTCCAGCCCGGTGACCGCTGCTGCCTCATCCAGCAACCGCCCGCGTTCCTCGCGGCTAGCACTGTCATAGCGCCGATGCACCATCCTCAGATACTTGTAGCGTTCATCCACCGTCATCTTCTCTTCGCTGACCATGGCCCCTCGGTTTGATTATCATTTGAAGGACTCAGGGTACCATAGTTTGATTCTAGATGAAGGAACACGGTGGTTCAGGGCAATCGCATTTAGGCTGAGAGCACTTTGAGGAGGTACTGCTCGTCCCATCCTGCCCTCCGACGCTTGGCTTTGATGCCCACCTTGGCCGTCTTTTCATTGCGGAGGAGGTTCAGGGCGAGCCGACGTAGGCGACTGAAGTTCTCCGGGCTGTTGTCTTTGCGGATGCGGCTTGCATCCTCTTGGAAGGCGAGGTCGAGCACCCAATGGAGGCCGTTTTCGACACCCCAGTGATCCCGTACGACCTGCAAGAGGCGCGGTGCATCACAAGGCAGACTGGAGATGAAGTAGCGTGTCTCTTCGCTACGTTCCTCGCCGACCTGGCGCCGAGCGGTCACGCGCACAATGCTGCGCAGCCCAGCCCACGCACGCTCCGTGTCGAGGTAGTAGAGCCACTCCCGGACGTCGAGAACCTGACAGGAGCGTGTCTCCAAACGGCCATGACCCTTTTCCGTTCGTGTTGCGTCGTCGGATGGCAGATCCGATAAGGGCATCCGGCTATGCACAAAGAGCTTGGCGATCTTCTCGCTCAGTTGGGGCTGATTGTCTTTGACGGCCAAGACGTAGTCGCCCTCTTGATCGATCACCTGGGCGGCAATCTCTTTCTGACATCCCATCGCGTCGATTGTCACGATGCAGCCGGACAGATCGAGGACCCGTAGCAGGGCGGGAATGGCCGTGATCTCGTTCGATTTCTCATCCACCTTGACCTGGCCCAGCACGAGCCGGTTGGCGGAAGCCCAGGCACTGACCATATGGATCGCTTTCTTCCCCAGACTCTGATCATGCGAGCGACGTACTGTCTTTCCATCAATGGCAATCACCTGCCCTTGTGTCTTTTCGGCTACTGTTTGGACCCAGGACATGAATACCTCCTCGAACTGCTGCGCGTCCAGGCGCCCAAACACGCGCCCAAAGGTGTCATGCGAAGGAATACCATGGGTCAGATCAAGAAATCGCTTCAGCCACTCGTACTTGGCCTGCCCAAACTCCTCTACCTCCGTCCAATCATCCGCCCCACAGATCACTCCACAGATCGCGATGGCGATGATGTTCACCAGGGGATGGAGAAGGGCTGGGCCGCTGCGGGGATCCTCAATGTTCTCAAAGTGCGTCAGCAGGCTGGGCATCGTCGACGATGGCATCATCTCTCCTTACCAAAGACTTGTTGCCCATCCTAGCTAAACCCATCCCCAAATGCGATTGCCCTGGCGCAAGGGGTGAGACGCCGCCTTGACACGGCCCATCCCCTGCCTTACACTGGTATTGCATGAACCATTACCCACCTTGGCCCATCT
>JAAZAN010000032.1 GCA_012514315.1 Chloroflexota bacterium | reverse complement strand
GACGTCGCCTAGACCCGCTCCGCCTCCTCCCGGGCGATCCGCACCCAACGGATCACCCGCTGCGGATCGTTGCGGATCGTGTGGTTGTCCTTCATAATCACCTCGACCCGGCAGCCGCGCGTGGTCATGTTGCGGCAACACGGCATACTGGGGGCAAAGATATGCACCAGTGTGCCCGTTCATATGCAGATATGCAGCCCGCCCCCCGTGCAGTACAAAGATCCCGTGTCTGGGAGGCTGGGTCAGCAGAACTGCGTTTGCAACCCGAGCACGTCGATCTGTATCATGCATGGCGATGGATGTGTCACTGCCGCCAGTCGCAACCAACGAAGCGCACCATCCACAGCAGGTCAGGGTAACCTCCCGCGAAAACGGCTCGTGACGTGATGTAGACCCTGAGCTGGACAGAAGAGGCCACCACATACTTCTAAAGCGGCACCCTCCTGCTCGTTCCTCTCTAGGAAAGCCGCAGTCGTGCGGTTACTGCGTCAGCAACCCGCAATGCCCCAGGACGTCTCGTTCAGCGACACGCTGGCCTGAGGAACTCAAGTCAGATGCCCGACACGGAGGCAATGGCTGCTAGGCGCCGGGATGCCAGTGCCCCTGCGACCCCCAGGGTTAGTCACGCCATCGTGCGTCGGACTTGGTGAGCGATGCAACCCTCTTTGAGTCGAGCTTGGCGACGACTGCCACGACGACCTGCACCGCTTGGTCGTAGTCGGTGCGATGGATGATCGACCCGTGACTGTGTATATGGCGCGCCGGCACAGTGACCACTGCGCAGGGGACTCCTACTCGATCAACGTGGATCTGCATCCCGTCGTTGGCGAAATCGAGCGATGCTGAGAGCTGCAGCGGAATGCCCAGCTCAGCCGCTGTATCGACGACGAGATCTCGCAGCACCGGGTTGGGTATCATCCGCGCATCGTGCAGCTTCAGCCCCGGGCCAGCGCCTAGCCTTACGGGCGACTCCTCGGTCTTGACATCAGGGACATCCCCACAGATGTCAGACTCGAGGACGATCGCTACGTCCGGATGCACGAGGTCAGCCAGCGTCTTTGCTCCACGCGACCCCAACTCCTCCATCGCAGTCGCGCACCCGTAGATCACGTTGGGGTGCGGTCGGCTAGCGAAGTGACGCAGAACGTCGACCACCACGGCCACTCCCACGCGATCATCGAAGGCCTTGCTCATGTAGGATTTGCCGTTGGCCATCACCTCGAAGGTGCCTGCGGGTACGACCGGGTCGCCCACACGCACGCCTGCCTCGACAGTCTCATCTTTCGATGTGGCGCCTATGTCGATAAACATGTCGCGCTTATTGACGAGCCTGGCCCGCTCATCCATCTCCATTAGATGGGGTGGCTTGAAGCCGATGAAACCGGGAATGTCACCCTTGCGTGTCTGCACGACCACCCGCTGGCCCAGCAGTACCTGATCCAGCCACATGCCCAGCGGGAGGAAGCGCAGGAACCCCTCAGGAGTGACATAGTTCACCATTAGGCCGATCTCGTCCATGTGCCCAGCGAGCATGACGCGTGGGCCGCTCTCGCCCTGCCGGCAGGCCAGGCTGCCAATCCGATCCTGCTCTTGCTGCCCGAGGGGACCGAAGTAGGTACTCAGCAAGGCTCGGACCTCGCGTTCATGACCTGCCACGCCACTTGCCTCGGTGAGCTCTCTGAGCATCTGCTCTGTCCGATCCATGCGCATTCTCCTGAGTGAGGTGTGTGGCCGAGCCTGTAGGAAGCTTAACCCCGATCGCCGTGGGTCACAGTATGTGACGCGCCCCAGGGGTAAGCCCAAGTCCCTTCCTGTCTCACAGCGGCCTCATCAATCGGATCCAGGCCCTTGGCCGCTATCCTCCTCGGCATGATGGGAGAATGTGACAAGCGGAGGTTCTGGTGTGCAGGCGCCCACGAAAGGCTTCTCCGGAAGGCCTTCTGGTAGACCATCTGTCGAGCCACCACAAGGGGCTCAAGGGTGTCCCGGTCTCTTGCCAGCTCGATTCCCAGCAGAACCGGATACCCTTGATGACTCCTGGGGTCACCGAGGCGATCCTATCCAGGGCCAAGGTCTTGATCTCGGTTGTCAAGCTATGGCAGTTCATCGACTTGGCAGCCCACTCCTCGACGGCCTCGACAACTCTAGGGTGACAGTGTCCCAGATTTGTGAGATAGCTCCCATAGGCTGGAGTCAATATGGGTATTGCGGTCAACATCTGTTAGCGTGACCCCACGGCCTGATCCAAAGGCTACTCGGAACAGGTCTACTTGCGATGACTAGCCCCTCATGTGCTTACACGATCTTGTGAGCAGCCCCCCGGTCGTGGGTCGAGCAGATCCGCGACAAGACCCGGCACGCACTGTGGACCATTCATCGCGCACCATTTCCGTTCCCTCCCGTATCTGACTAACAACCCGCCCCGACCACTCAAGTGATCTGGCCAAGCCGGGTCGTGAGTGCCCTCCACCTGTCCAAGTCCCGCATCAGAGGTTCCCACTGGGACGCCCCCTTGCTCAGCGTACCACACCGCTACCATCACAAGCAATGGGTTCTGCGAGCGCCATCCTACATTCTGCATCCATCCCTATGCCACCAGTACGTCTATGCCTGCTTCGCGAAATGCGGCCAACGTGCAGGGATCAGCGCCGCGATCCGTAACAAACGTATCTGCAGCAGTGAGCGGTGCTATCTGGGTGAACGCGACACGGCCGATCTTGCTCGAATCAGCTACTAGGACAACGCTGTCCACTCTCTCAATCATTGTGCGCAGCGACTCGACCTCAAGGGGCTGATTGCCTGTCAGGCCGTGCGCAATATCCACACCATCGACCCCCAGGATCAGCAAGTCCCCGTGGAACTGGCGCAGGTTCGCAACAGCTAGCGGCCCCCCCGTGGACACTGATGAGTGGTTATACAACCCACCAACCAGCGTGGCAGTCACTCCAGGCCGAGGACCAAGCTCCCGCATGACTGCGAGGGAGTCGGTCACTACAAAGAGATGATTCATGGGTCCTATGTGCCTGGCAACTTCCAGCGTTGTCGTACCGGAATCCAGGAACAGTGTCGAGTTGTCGCGTATCAACCCGGCCGCCACCTGCCCGATTCTGATCTTCTCTTCGTGGTGAGCTCTCAGCCGTTCCTGAAAGGACCACTCGTCCACTGCCTTAGGAGACCCCACTACTCCACCATGGACTCTCTTTGCCTTGCCCTGGCGCACGAGCTCGTTCAGATCCCGGCGAATAGATGTGCCGCTGACCTGAAACAGCTCGGTTAGTTGGGCAACGGTGACGTTTCCCTCGGTGGCCACCAGCTCGAGGATACGCTGCAGCCTTTCTGGTCGTAGTATCCTCGAACTACCTGTGCGTGACATTTCATTATTCATGCCCATCCCTCCAAGAGAAGCGCTCGTCTGAGGACTGGTGGTGGTTGCCCATCACCGTCTCTGCCCAGTTGCAAAGATGTTGCGTCGGCCGCCGTCCATGAGAGGGCCATCCGTGCTAGGGCAGGTATCTTCGCCAGTATTCCACGCTTGCCTTCAGATCGTCCAGGACCTGCTGCTCGTGGGTACCATAGCCGTGAAAGATCTCGAGCATAAGAATCACATCACTGGCTCCCGCTTCATCGATCGCTTGGAGCACGCGCTCGGGCTCGATGATCCCTCGCACGTTGTACTGCTCAGTGAAGGGCCAGTGCCTACTGACTACTCCGTCCGTTTGGTGTATGTGGATGACAGGAGAGACGGATGCGAACCGGCGCAACCAGGCGTAAACGTCCCGGTCCTGTTCGCTGTCGACTGGGTAGGCGTGACAACACGCGTGACCAACATCCAGTCCCAGCCAGATCGGTATCGGCGCAGCATCGTTTACCTTCTCGTAGAGTTCCTGTGCTTGCCGCATAGTGTATGGTATAGACCTTGGGAAGTACATCTGCTCCCAGATGAGGAATTCCTGCCCTTCTGCCGCTGCAAGGCGGGCCAAGTGCTTCAGGCTCTCGACCACATTCTCGACTAGGAACTGTCTTCTGGCCGGATCGTCTATATCAGTGGCTGAGAACTCGTCGAAGTGGCCGCTGATTCCGCGCGCGCCAAGCTTCGTGGTTAGCAGAACGGCCTCCTCACACCAGCGAAGTCCGTCATGTCTTAGTGCCGGATCCGGGTGAGATAGTAGATTGAAGCAATAGATGGCCGATCCAGTGATAGTTGCGAAGATTTCCACCCCCTGTCGTTGCACCTCCTTGCGGACGCTGGCACATATCCGTGATCTGGCCGGCTCGGACGTGAGCAACGGGTCCAGGTGGTCAAAGCTGAACTGAACCAGGTCAAGGCCCAGCTGCTCAGCTATGATCCTCACCCATACCTCTGCTTGGGGCCAGCGTTTGACCGCGAAGCAGTTATCGATCCCCAGCCTGACTACAGACATGCGCGTCTCCTAACCCAGGCGCTAAGTCTAACTCGAAGTTGGAGGCGAAAGGCTCTGCCAGCGCCAGATTGGCAGCGTTCCCGCAACACACAGCCGACACTCGGAAGGCGTTCCTTGCCTTCTGCGGTCTGTCTGCCACTCCTCGAGGTACTGACCTTACACATACACTTCCGGAGCTGGTCCGAACGTCGGGTCAAGACCCATTCCAATATCGCGACCTGGTGCAAACTGGGTGACGAGCTGTTGAGTTGCGCGATTGTCATTATTGCGACTCTATGTCCCTTGTCTGATGACGTTGTCCCACAACAGATCGATGATGCCCGCCAGGTCGCGGGACTCCTGCAGTTGTTGGATCCGCTGACGATCAAGATTGTCCGCGATGGCCAGCAGTGTGCGGGCGTTCTTAATCGTCCGCTCACACGCACGCACCGGATCATCCCTGGGCGAGTAGATGTCGAAGTTGATCCAGCCATGGTAGCCAACTTGGCCTAGCGAAAACAGAGCCTCAAGCGTTTCCCAGAGGTGAACAGTGGCGGGAATCATGTCGTGGTCCCACATGCGGTAGTTGTCATTGAGGTGCACGTGGAAGAGCCGATCATATCGGTTCAGAAACGCAATCGACTCGGCTAGGTTCTCGTGAGCGATCAACGCGTGACCACAGTCGATAACCACGCCCAAGTTGTCGAGGCCGACGTCTTGGCAGAGAAGTAGGGCCTTGCCGACAGTGGAGACTAGACTCCGGTACATCGGCTGCTCCAGCTTGTACTCAACCCCAACTCTGACGTCGCTCCTATGCATACTGATCTCCCGAACTGCTGACGTGAGTCGGTCCCACAGCACGCCGTAGTCAACCTGGAACGGATAGTCGTACCCTTCGCACGCCGGCCATAAGGTCACCGTCTCTGCTCCGAGAGTGGCGGCCGCGTCCAGGGCCTCCTTGGACAGGGAGATCGCACGCTGCCGGATGCCTTCATCCGAGCTGACCAGGGCACCGTGACGCCACTCAGGCGCAGAGAACAAGTCCACGGCGACTGCCGACACCCCTAGCGCCCTCGCATCCAGTTTCTCCTTCAGGGCCACGGGGTCCTCGAAATCCACCGGCCAGTGGACTTCCACCCCGTCCAAGCCTGGAATGCCGCCAAGCGCATCTAGCCGGTCGTCAATGCTCTGCACTCCCTCCTCGCCTGGGATGTTTGCGGAAGGCCAGAACACACTGAGTTCAATGGCGAGTCTGATTATGCCGTCCATACCATGCACATCCTATTGCCCCTTTCATAGCAGAACTCCTGTCACAGGTCGCCCCAACCGCTGCGACGCACGGATACTCGTGAAACGAGATAGCCTCTTTCGGGCTGAACTACAACCCCCACACTTTGGTTGGCCCGTATAGAGCATCACCCCTTTCGCCAGAACGCCTTCTCCAGAGTGTCGTAGAGCTTAACGTACATGCCGTAGTTGTGTGCGTAAACCCTTTCGTTGGACGAGTCGGGAGCTACACGGGCCTTGACCAACACGGCCGTCCTGCACGCCACATCAACCGACTCGAATACCCCTATGGCGACTCCCGCCAGGATGGCTGCTCCCAAACACGCTGCCTCGGGGTTCCTCAAGACCAACACAGGGCGTTGGGTCACATCGGCCTTGATCTGATTCCATAGAGCACTCTTCGCACCACCACCAATCACTCGTACCTCTTCGGCTTCCAGGCCCATTTGCTGGATCAGGTCGAGGTTCCTCTTGAGCATGAATGCAACAGCTTCCATAGTGGCCCGTATGAAATGCGCCCTGGTGTGTTTGAGCGCCATCCCGAAGAAAGCACCACGCGCACGTTCGTTGAATTCGGGACACATTGCTCCCGCAAAGTGCGGAAGCAGAATCAGGCCCTCTGAGCCGGGCGGGATTGCCTCCGCTTCCGCAGTCATTATGTCGTAAGCATCGGTATCTGTCTCCAGCGCCTGACGTCTCTCCGTGTCACAGAACTGGTCACGAAACCATCGCAGGGCCATCCCCGCCGTCGTGCACCAGGGGAGGACGATGTACTTGCCCTTGATCGCGTGGCACTGGATCGGCACCCTATGGGTCGGATCGATCACTAATCTGTCGGTGGTCACACAGATATTCAGCGATGACCCCGTCGAATCTGTGATCACCCCAGGCTTTGTGTTACCAGATCCCACGGACACACAAGCTTGATCCATGCCGCCGCTTACCACGACAGTGTCTGCCGACAACCCTGTTGCGGCGGCTGCTTCATCCGACAGCCTTCCGACGACTCGCCCTGGGTCTACTAAGGTTGGCAGGTGCTCTGACGTAATGCCCACGAAGTCAAGCATATCCTGCCACCATGCGAATCGACGGATATCCAGCAGCAGAGAGGAGGTGTACAGGGCATACTCTGCCACCAACTCCCCAGTCAGCCTGAAGATAAGATAGTCTTCTAGAAAGAGGTACTTGTGTACCTTCTCAAACACATCTGGTTCGTGCCTTTTCAGCCATAGAATCTTCGTCGCAGCCCAGGTGGGTACAACCTCCGGAGAGCCTGTTACTTCATATACCCGCTCGGCGCCAAACTGCCGCTCGATGAGCCGCGCCTCCTCGCTTGACCTGTTGTCGAGCCACACAATGGTGCGTCGAAGCGGCTGCCCATGGCTGTCAATTGGCACGAAGCTCTCGCCCTGGCTGGAGACGGCCAGCGCGCGGATGTCATGGCCAAAGACCATAGTAGCATCCAGCACTGCCCTGATGCACTTAACGGTGGACGTCCAGTAGACATCAGCGTCGAGCTCGACCTCTACGTCGCTAGGCGTGAGTAACTTGTACTCTTCGGACGCCGAACCAATCTCGAGGCCCTGGTCATCGAAGACGACGACCTTCACGGCAGTAGTCCCGACATCGACTCCCAGCAGATAAGTCACACCATTACTCCTTTCAGTCTGCACGTCTCCAACGTCGATAACGGAGCACAGGCGCCTCGACCGAGATCACGACTGGCCAAGCCCTCCTGTGTAATCGTGGGCGCGGCCACGCCCCCCCTACTAGTCCTGACTGTGATCGCTGCTGGCGCCGTTTCTTCATGCCTACCGCTGCTCCCAGGCGGGATGGCAACCGCCCTACAGCATTCTCGTACGGGCAAGGGATGGACACGGATCCCAGGCTTCGGACGGCAAGGCGCAGACCCGGTCAACCCATATGTTTCACTTGGTATTATACATTTGTTTCAGTAACTTGTCAAATGCAATCATAGCAAATGTACTTGACAATGCAATGCAACTGTAGTAGAATGCAAATGTACACATAATGGTGATTGGTCGAGTCGGGACTGCTCTTGTCCCCCAGTTTGCGTGGCCGGGATCGCCGGCTGAAAGGAGAGGATGAAATGCAGGGATTTGATCGTCGCGCAGAGTGGGTTTGGCGTGAACGCGGCATCGTTGGGCTTCCGAACAGCTGGGACCCCAGGCCGAGGCAAGAGGAGGAGGCCAACCGCTACGTCTACTTTCGGAAGGAGGTGGAGATTGATGGCGATGTGCGCGAAGCGAATGTGCATGTCTCGGCGGATGCTCGTTACCAGCTATTCGTCAACGGGCAACTCGTCGGGCGCGGACCGTCGCGCTGCAATCCCTCCTGGCAAGAAGTGGATCCACATAATATAAAGCCCTACCTCCGGCCCGGTCGCAACGTGATCGCTGCACTTGTCCACTCGTACGGCCGGAACTGCGTGTGGTACGAGCTGCCTTCGTGGGAGCCCGCTTGTGTGTTCGGCTGTGGAGGCTTCTTCCTGCAGGGGGATTTGACAACCG
>JAAZAN010000031.1 GCA_012514315.1 Chloroflexota bacterium | reverse complement strand
GGGCCGTTATACCGCAATCGAGCAGCCTTGTCGAGCGGATTCCCGTGCCGCCAGCGAGAGCCTGGTGATCAGCCCGGCCACCTCGGCCGACACCTCCGGGTCTCTCCCCTCTTTGAACTCATCGACCCAGGCGATCTCCCAGTGAGGCCCGCCGGTAGGCAGGGGCGCCTGTCGGTACCCGTCCTCGTTCTCGATACTCACCACGGTGTCCTGAGCGCCATTCCCGATCCGGTGGATGGTGATCACACCACCCGGCCCGACTATCTCCAACTGCCACGATGGGTACGGGATCCGATTGCAGAAATACATATCGAACGACCCGATCCCCCCGCCAGCCATGCGCAGCGTAATCCGACCGCAGTCCATAAAGGGGCTGTCGGGCGTGGTGAAGTTGCCATATTCGGCAGCGACGCGCCTTACCTGGTCCTGCATCAGATGAAGGATCAGATCGATGCCGTACCAACCGAGGGAAAGCTCAGGGCCTCCCTCTCGCGGGTCCCGATACCAGTCCTCCGTGTGGAATCCGTCGATCGTGCCGTGGTGGTGGCAGATGCGCAGTGCGAAGGGCTTGCCGATAAGGCCATCGTCCACCCCCTGTTTCACCGCCCGCATCGCGGGTAGATAGCGCGCGCTCGGCCCGACAGCAATCTTGACGCCATAGCGCTTCTGGGCATTCACGATTCGCTCTGCATCCTCCAATGTCGTAGCGAAGGTCTTGGGGATGAAGATGTCGACGCCGAGCTGCGCCATGCGCTCCGCCCATACGGCATGCTCGCTGTGACGCGAGATCAGCACGACGGTGTCCAGACGCTCTTCCTCGATCATCTGCTCGGCCTGCTCGTAGAGGTTCACACCGTACTTGCCAGCATATTCATCTGGCGACATACCCAGCGTTCCGCGAATGGCTGCTTCGCTTTCTCCCAACGTGGCTGCGCCGAGGAACTCAACCCCTTCCGAGGATTTCAGACCGTTCCCAATCGCCACAGGCCAGTACAGCGCGGCAAGGCCCACCATTCCTGCTCTCATATCAGTGTCCTCCTCAGTTGGCGGTCTAGCTCAGGTCGTGGTAGGCAAACTTGCGGGGTCCAGCGTGCGACAGCTTGTAGGGGAAGCGATCGCGCAGATTCTCCATCACCATCCACATCCCGTGCTCGTCAAAGTGCTGCCAGCCCTGCCCGTCGAAGTGCTGGATGAGCTCGAGCGGTTCCGATGCGCCGTTCTCCTTAATGTACTCGAGCACCTTGTTCTCCACGTCACTGTAGGTCAGCGGTTCCACGTCACCGCTCTCCGCCAGCCGGATGGCTTGCCGGAGCGCTTCCGCCTCCTGCCTGACCTTCTCGACGGACAGCATGTTATTCGTGTGCACGAGCCGCGGAATCACATCCTCTGCCACCGGGCACAGCCCCGCCTTCCAGTCCACGACGCCATCGTAGAGATGGCAGTTGTACGGGCATCCCTTGTTCCCATACGCATTGGGGTTCCGCAGGATGGCGTACATGTAGGCCGGGACCTGCAGAAAGCCCGTGCCGAACCCGGCGCCGGCCTGGCGCAATGCCGCCTTGAACACGCCGTAATCAATGCCGGCTCGCTCGCCGTGAAACAGACACGACCAGTAGTAGGGCGCGACCGTGCTCTCCGGCAGTTGCAGGCGGGAATCCAGCCACGCGCACCCCGCTATAGCCTCATCCAGCACTCGCTTGCCTTCCCTGAACACATCAAGGTACCCCGGCACCTTCTTGAGCTGCGCCACGCCCACCGCCGCCTGAAGCTCCGTCATACGATAGTTG
Organism: Chloroflexota bacterium; assembly: GCA_012514315.1. Taxonomy (GTDB): domain Bacteria; phylum Chloroflexota; class Anaerolineae; order B4-G1; family B4-G1; genus JAAZAN01. The sequence continues at coordinate 32,790 of JAAZAN010000031.1, read as the reverse complement.
GACGAGAGCACTTCCGGGCTCTCGCCAAAGATCACGCGCTTGTTGATCTCGTCCGCCAGCTTGTCGTCATCCGTGATGGCCATGCCGCCCTCGCCCGTGGCCAACTGCTTCCACATGTTGAACGAGAAGCTCCCGATGTGGCCCCAGGTACCCAGCTTCCGCCCTTTATACTCGGCCAGGATGGCGTGCGCGCAGTCCTCGAGCAGGTAGATCCCATGCCGATCAGCGATCTCGCGCAGGCGGTCGACCTCGGCCGCGAAGCCCCACAGGTGGGTCACCCAGATGGCCTTCGTGCGCGCGGTGATCTTCGCCTCGACCGAGTCCGGGTCCATCAGGAAGTTGTCGGGGCGCACATCGGCCCAGACAGGAACGACATTGTTGTGCAGACAGGCGATGCCGTGGAACTGGACCACCGGGTCACAGATGATCTCGTCACCCGCACCGGCGCCAATGGCGCCGGGAATGGCGTGCATCAGCACCATCGCAGTGGCGCCGCAGATGGCGTGCTTCGCGCCCAGCGCCACGGCGAAATCCTGGCGGAACTGGTCCATGAAGCCACCGGCCCTGTCGCACAGCCAGCCGCTCTCGATCACCTTCGTGAGATTCGCGATCTCCTCCTGCCCGTAATCCGCATACAGTGCCATGGTTTCACTCCTTGATTTTGTTATGCCCCATCCAGCGCCTCACGGCAGTGCCGGGCGCACGGGGTCTGGCCGCCGCACAGAAGATATCCGTAGTCGATGACTCACGAACCGGGCTCACGCAGGGCCAGCAAAGAAGAGGCGGCTACCACCCCACGCACCCGGCGATCAGATCTACCGATCATCCATCAGCCCTTCAAGGCTGAACGAGCCAGGCCCTGGACGAAGTACTTCTGCCCGAAGAAGTATAGCACGAGCGTGGGCACAAGACCAAGAAAGGCCCCCGCCATAATCGTCCCGAACTGCTCAACGCCTGTACCCGCACGTCCACGCAAGTAGGCCAACCCCAATTGAACGGTCATCTTCTCCTGCGTATTGAGGTAGATCAAAGGCCCAAAGAGGTCGTTCCACGACCCCAGGAATGTCAGCACGGCGACAGTGGTCAGGATCGGCCGGCTCAGAGGAAGGAAGATGCGCCAGTAGATCGTGAAGAAATCAGCGCCATCTATCTGAGCAGCATCCACAAAGTCCTGAGGGATACTGAGGAAGTACTGACGTATCAGAAACACATAGAATGCGCTACCGAAGAAACTGGGGATGATTAGAGGAGCGTGTGTGTCCACCCACCCCAGGAGTCTCATGATCACAAAGGTCGGTACCAGCGTCACAGCACCAGGCAGCATCATCGTTGCCAGAAGGATGGAGAAGAAAACGTCCCGACCGCGGAAGCGCATGCGCGCGAAGGCAAATGCGGCCAGAGACGATGAGAGGATCACGCCGATCATCGAGAGCACGGTGATCTTGGTGCTGTTGAGCATATACTTGCCCATAGGCGCCAGCGCGAACAGGTTGACGTAGTTCTCTGGATACAACGGGTTGGGGATGAGCTGCGGCGGCCAGAGGTACTGCTTACTAGGCGCCTTTAGTGAGGTGGAGATCATCCACAACAGTGGGAAGATCATCAGGATGGCGTTGGCTCCCAGCACCGCATGAAGCAGGCCCTGGCGCACGAATCGCCCGACATGCAGCCTGGGATGCCAGATCTCTTGGGCGCCTTGGGATGATGTCATATTCACCTCCTTCACACGGCCTCCTCGTAGAAGACCCATTTCTTGCCCAGCCGGAAGTTGACGAACGTCAGGAACAGGATGACCACAAACAGAACATAGGCGATAGCCGAGGCCAGACCCATGTGTTGCTCACGGAAGGCCTTGGTGTACAGATACATGACGGCCATCAGGGTAGAATTAGCCGGCCCACCGCGCGTCAGGATATACGGTGTGGCAAACTCCTGGAATGCGCCGATCACGCCAGTCACCAACATGAAGAACGTGACCGGTGAAAGTAGCGGCAAAGTGATGTGGAAGAATCGCTCGACAGCGTTCGCCCCATCGATAGACGCCGCCTCATAATACTCGGCAGAGATGCTCTGCAGTCCAGCCAGGAAGATGACAATGTTATAACCCAACCCTTGCCACAGAGCGAAGATAATCATAGCTCGCATAGCCCACTGCGTGCTGCCCAACCACGCCGGCCCCTGGATGCCGACGACTTTGAGAACCGTGTTGAGAATACCGAAGTTGGGCTCGTAGATCCACGCCCATAGCATACCCAATGCGACTGTAGGCGCGACCACGGGCACAAAGTAGATCGCCCGATAGACGAATCGGCCGGCGATCTTCTGATTGAGCAGCATGGCGAACACGATACCTAGAGCGATACCGGGAACGACGACTCCGATAGCATAGGCGCCCGTGTTGGTCATCGACTTGATGAAGTACCGATCGACAGTGAACAGATCGGTGTAGTTCTTGAAACCAATCCAGCGCGGAGCCCTCGCAAGGTTCCATTGGGTCATGCTGATATACAGCGAGAACAAAGTGGGGTAGACCTGGAATATCAGAATTCCCAGGGCCATCGGCGCCACAAACAGCCATCCGAGCCACTCCTCCTGTCGCTGAACTGTGCCCAAAGTCCCCTTTCTCATACGGAACTCTCCTTCAATGACATTGTGGAAGACCACGCACGTGGTCTTCCACAATGCCTCAACCTCATGCGGGTCACTACTGCTCGAATAGTTCCCAGGCCCGATCCAGCTCTTCCTGTGCGATCTCGTTACACTCCTGAATCGCTGCATCGATGTCCAAGCCATCGGCGAAGGCGGCCTCCACCGGGGGCATACACGCGCCCAGCACCGTCCAGACCTCGTTAAAGGTGATGAAGGCCTTGCGCGATTCCTCAACCAGGTTATCCAGAGCCTTCTCGCGATTCTCGGGAGGCGTCTTGGAATACCACTCGGTACCCACCTCCGGGAAGCAGGAGGGAACCACGTATTCAAGCTCACCAAACTTCCTCTGGCCCTCCTCACCAGCCAGGCGGGTCAACAGACGGAAACTCGCATCCACCTCTTTGGTGCCCTTGAAGACCCACCAGCCGTCCGACTCAATCGTTGTGACGCGGCTGCCAGTCCTCGGGTGCTTCGGCATCATTGCCATGTCCCAGTCGAAATCCTCGATGGTCTTGAAATCCGCAACCCACCAGATACCATCGACGACCATGGCCACCTGCCCCGACATGAAGGGGTTGGTGGCTGCCTGCAGACCGGGCGGCGGCGCAATCTTCTCGGTGTAGATCAGGTCCCACATCCACTTGATGGACTCGGCGATCCCGGGCGAATCGAAGGTCGCCGTCCTGTAGTCGGCGGACACGAACTCACCACCCGCTTGCCATCCGTACCAACCACGCACCCACATTCCCCAGCCCGGGACAAGGAAACCCCATTTGTTCTCGTCGGGGTTCGTGATGGCCTTACCCGCCGCGACCAGGTCGTTCCACGTCCAGTCGTCGGTGGGATAGTCGACGCCGGCCGCATCGAACATATCCTTATTGTATGCGAAGAGTTGCCCCTGCGCATCGCTCGGCAGACCCCATAGAGGAGCACCATCCGCACCGCTAGCGAAATCGCCTGGGGCCCAACGGTACTGGGCCACAGCGCCGTCCAGCATCTTGTCCAGTGGGAAGTCACTGCCGGCGATTAGGTCAGTGATGTCCAGTAGGACGCCGTCCTTGGCATACGTGATCACCAACGCGTAGTCCGAGATTCCCACATCGGGCGGCGTGCCGCCGGCAACCTGGGTCTGCAGTTTCGTCCAGTAGTCCTCAGGAACAAACTGGCCTTCCACTTCGACATCCGGATTTTCGGCCATGAAATCGTCGATCACGCCTCTCATCGCCGCTTCGTAACCGGACCACGTATAGCTGGAGAAGACCAACTTCACTGCTTCAGCAGCCGGTTCCGCCCCGGTGTCTTCAGAAGCCGTGGTTCCAGCAGGCGCCTGCGTCGCCGCAGGAGTCTGAGGTGCACAGGCTGCCAACAGCGCTGCGGCTGCGCCGGCCCCCGTCAGTTGCAGGAAAGTCCTACGAGTCATACGGTCCGACATTCTCTTTACCCCCTCTTGTTCCTAGATCTCCAACCGCTTAACCAGACACTCGATCCGCATCAATCACAACAGCGACAGATATCACCTCCTCTCCACTATCCACCGTACGTGCCGCATCGATGCGCGAATCTCACGGTGTGCCTTTCATCTCACAATGACTCATTGTATAATAGCATACATCATAACGATCCCCGGACAGATTACGGCCAAAAGGTGGACATCGCGTGCCCGACGTCACGATAGAGGCATTCCTCAAGCTTCTGCGGGATGCACTGAATCACATCCGAGACCCCAACTTCCTGCGTGAGAGCCCGCTGACCACGCTACTGGGCGTGTCCAATCGTCCCGATACACCGGCTGCACTGAGACGGTTGTTGTTTGATGCCATCGCTGCACTCAAGCCGGAGTCCGAGGAACCCAACCACTCACCAGCCTGGCGGTATTACGAGGCCCTGTTCTATCGATACGTCCAGCACTTCAGCCAACTGGAAGTGGCGGATCAGCTTGGCCTGAGCCCGCGTCAGTTGCGGCGTGAACTGCGCGCTGCCTTCGAGATCCTGGCTCACCAACTCTGGGAGCAATTTCATATCGAGGCGCAACTCCAAATCGAACCCGGAGAAGGGCATTCCGCCAACCAGGGCGCCGACGCACACAGCAATGCTTACGAGGACCTGGCATGGCTTAAGGAGGCGCCGCCCGAGAGTGATACCGATCTCAGTACGGCGCTACCGACCGTTCTGGAGCTAGCTCGCCCTCTGGCGACGCAGTATGGCGTACGGCTACAGACCAAGGTCGAGGATGATCTGCCTCGGCTGGCGGCGAATCCCATCGCGGTGCGACAGGCGTTGCTCAGCGTTCTGGGCGTTGTCATTCCAGCTGCCGCCTCCTGCCAGGCGGCAACCATTCGAGCTCGCCACGTGGCTCGCGAGATCGAGATCTGGATAGGTTGTGAGAAGACGACAGAGAATGGTGAGAGATCCGCGGTTGCGCATAGCGCCGGCCTGGACATCGCGCGCCAACTCCTGGATCTGTGTGGCGGCCGACTGACAGTAGGCTGTGAGGAGCCGGGTGAGTTTGGCGCGCTGCTGACGTTTCCACCTCTAGGCCAGATCCTCGTACTGATTATCGACGACAACGCCAGCGCCCTGAACCTGTTCCAGCGCTACGTGGCAGGCACGCGCTATCGTGTGATCGGGGTCCAGGACCCAGCAGAGGCAGTAGATGTCGCCAGACGCAACGGTCCGCAGATCATCGTACTCGATGTGATGATGCCCCGCATCGACGGCTGGGAAGTGTTGGGGCGACTTCGACAGCATCCCACAACCAGCAAGATACCCGTGGTGGTGTGTACGATACTGGCGCAGGATGAACTAGCTCTCAGCCTGGGCGCCAACGCCTATCTGAAGAAGCCGGTCACCCGGCAGGCATTTCTGGCTGCTCTGGACTGCCAGATGGGAAATCTGGAACCAGTATCTCAGTGACAGCGCCGATACAGGACAGAAGCTCGCGCACCGAGAGTCCACCGCCCCGGGTTACCGTCAGCATGTCGCTCACGATGGGCTCACCGTGAGGATCACGCGACGAGATCACAATGACAGGAATGGGACGAATCGATGGGTCCTGGCTCTTCTCCTGTAGCACCTGAAACCCGTCCATACCCGGCATAATGAGGTCGAGCAGCATAACATCGGGCTTTCGCTCACGGAGCATACTTAATGCCCGCAGTCCCGTCTCGGCGCGCATAACGCGGTATCCCCGTCCCGCTGAGATCAGCATGCGGGCGAAAAGCTGCAATGCCTCCGGCTCATCATCCACAATCAGCACCCGCTTCACATGGTCACCGAGGTCCGCAAGTGTTGCCAGCAGTGTCTCACGAGGGACTGGCTTGACGAGATAGTGCAGAACCCCCAGCCTTCGGGCAGTCTCATCTTCGCCTGGCACCCAGCAGGCGATGGCCGGCGTGTCATAGGGGAGTCCGGCAAGCTGCTCCCTGGAGATCGGCATTTCGGCACGGGGAGATGCGTTCATGATAAGCGCCTGAGCAGGCGAACGCCCAAGTTCCGACAACGCCTCGTCTGCATCGCGCGCGGTGAACGTCTCGAACCCGTTCATATAGCGGGTGAACAGACGCTGCAGCGTCTTGCCCGGATCGAGGAAGACGAAGCGTGGCGCCACGGAGGGTGCTGGGGCCTTAGAGCGACGGGTACGCGTGTGGAACTCGTGCTCGTCGAAGGGGCTGAACCAACGCAATGCATCGTCGGCGCCCGCGATCGCCACCGGGAGTGGCGTCTCGATCGGCAGAGTGAAATGAAACGTCGTGCCCACACCCACGGTGCTTTCGAGCCACATCCTGCCACCATGCATCTCGACGAACCGCTTGCTGATGCTGAGGCCTAGCCCACTCCCGCCGTGCTGTCTTCGCAGGGATGCATCGACCTGGCTGAACGGCTCAAACAGGTTCTCCTGATCCTCACGAGCGATACCTGGCCCTGTGTCGGATACGCTCACTCTGACGACCTGTCGTTCAGGTCGAACCTCGATGCGCACACCACCGGTCTCGGTGAAGCGGCTCGCGTTGCTCAGAAGATTGAGCAGGACCTGGCGGATCCGCGTGCCATCGCAGAACACAGTGGGAAGGTCGGCGGAGACATCCACCGTCAAGGTCAACCCCTTGGCCATAATGAACTCTCTGACGGCGACTACAGCGGCATCGACGATCGTGGAGAGCTGCGTCCATTCCTTGGTGAGCGCCATGCGCCCAGCCTCAACCTGGCTGAGGTCGAGGACATCATTGACCAGCTTGGCCAGATTCTGGCTATTCGAGCGGATAGCCTCGATGTCGCTGAGCAGTGAGGGCGGCAGGTGATTACCATAGACTTGGGGCGCCTCCGTGATCATCTCGCTGAATCCAATGATCATGTTCAGCGGGGTGCGCAGTTCGTGACTCACGTTAGCTACGAACTCCTCTTTGGCTCGCCGCGCCTCTTCAGCGACGCGGTACATTGCTTTCAGGCGGTCGGACAGCCGGGCCAACTCCTGATTCGCTTGAAGTAGATCCTGTTGGATCTGCTTAAGTTCCAGCCGCTGATCCCGCGCTTCCTCCATCTTATCGCGGGCCTGTTCGTAGTAGAACAGAGACCACTGTGTCGCCGCCAATAACGCATGGGTCGCTGTCCAACCCAGCAGTCCAGTGACGGCGCCACCCAGAACAGCCGCCAGTATGAGTCCGGCAGACAGTGAAGGCATCACTGGGTTCTGAGCCACCCACCACGTCGCCCCAATCACGAAAGCCTCGGCAACCAGGCTGGCCTGCCAGCCGATGGTCAGAATGGCTGTCAATGGTATCAGTGCACAGAACAGCATAACCTCAGGTTGCTGGGAGATACGCGTCTCGAGAACGATCGCGAGCAAGAAAGCAACCTGCCAGATAATTTGAGATAGAAGGAACCGCTTTTCCAGCAACTTGAACGACACAAGTAGGGCGGAGGCAATAAGTGGGAAGATCGTCCATACAACAACCGTGAAGTGTTCACTCGGGTGCAACGCCGTAGCGAAGGCGAACGCGCCGTAGACGCCCCCTATAGCAAGAATCAGACTGCGCGACCTGGCTTTGATCAGCTCATTGGCGGAGGAGGCAAAATCATGCCCTCCCTCAGGCGCCAGACGTATCGCATACCACATATCGGTCCCTCCATTCCTGGACTGGACAGCGTGTTATGCGACCATATTACCATACGAAATGCTGCATCGCAACGAATCAGATCGCTCACCACGTCGTCCAGCGTAGCTTCCGTCGTCATCGGCGGAGGTCTGGCTGCGCATACCGATGGGGCACGCTGGGCAGGTGAGGGAAGCATGCTATACTGCAGTGGACGCTATGCGTATACCCAGATGACACATCTTCCGCAGACCACTACCCACGAGAAGGGGAACCCACTCACGTGGCCCGACGAGGAACTCGTCCGACAGGCCCAACGATTCGATCAGCGGGCTTTGGCCACCATTCACCAGCGCTACTTCGATCCCGTCTACAACTATGCGCTGTACCGCACGAGCGATCCCAGCCTAGCCGACGACATTGCCAGCGAGGTGTTCGTGCGGTTTCTGGAAGCTATGCGGGCGCAGAAGACCGCCCCTCGATCGCTGCGCGCCTGGTTATTGGGAACCGCGAGTCACATTGTAGCTGACTACTATCGCGGTGAATACCGACACGAGACAATCCAGGTCGACGACATCCAGCACTGGCCGACCCCAGAAGAAGAGAGCCCTTTCGCAACCATTGAGAGTGGAATACAGCGGGAGGCGCTGTACGAGGCGCTGGACCGGCTGACTGAAGCTCAGCGGGAAGTGGTCGCCTTGCGATTCGGGGCGGCGCTCTCGGTCAAGGAGACGGCCAGAGTGATGGGCAAGACAACCGGCGCCGTCAAGCTCCTTCAGTTCCGAGCATTGGCCAATCTGCGCAAATGGTTGTGGCCGGACCACACGAGGCAAGATGAGGGTCAGGAGAAGGCAGGTCAGTCACGAGGAACAACTCGCGATGAATGAGAGACGAAAAGCCGCGCTGTTTGATCAGTACCTGAGCGCATGGGAGTCCGGTGAGCTCAGGCCCGTAGGGTCGTCCGCAGATCCATCCATCACTGCGGAGTTCGAGGCTCTGCGCCACATGGTTCACATCGTGCGGACACTGACGCCGGACACATCGGTTTCGTGTGCTGCAGAAGCCCGATCGTGCGCCAGAATGCTCTCGAAGGCCAGCAGGTACTGACGAGAACCTTGCGGACCGCAGCGTCACGGAGGCCAGGTGCGTGATGTCCAGTCAGCGATCATCGTGTCCCAAGCGCCATGTCCTGTCTGCGTAGCAGTTGCGATACAGTCGCTTGCCATACGCGGCGATTTGGCTATAGTATCGGCGCTGCCGCCTCTGAGACGATCCTTTGGGCGCCCCCGCAGTCCGGAGGAGGAGCCCGGCGCCAAACCATCATTACCGTTACGATCAGCAAGCAAGGAGTGATCTGTGAGAACTGCCGTTGTCATCCTGGCGGCCGGCCAGGGCACCCGTATGAAATCAGAACTCCCCAAAGTTCTCCATCCGTTGGGTGGACGCCCCCTTGTTGCTTATTCCATCGCCACCGCCCGTGCGCTGACGACCGAAATGCCCGTGCTGGTTATCGCTCCGGAGTCGGACGTGGTGCGGGCCATCGTGGGAGAGAACGTCGTCTTCGTGGAACAAGCCGAGCCGCTCGGCACCGGCCATGCTGTGCTGCAGGCCAGAGAGGCCCTTCAGGAGAAAACCGATCTGGTAGCGGTCATCTACGCGGATATGCCGCTGCTCAGACCGGATACGCTGGAGCGGCTGATGGATCAACAGAGGCTGAACTCAGGGCCTGTCACGATCCTTACGCTGATCAACGATGATTCGCGCGGGTTTGGACATATCATCAGAGATGAGGCCGGGGAGATCGTGGAGGTGGTTGAGGAAGCCGTCGCTACCCCCGAGCAGCTAGCGATCGACGAACTCAACGCGGGCGTCTACTGTTTCGACGCGGATTGGTTGTGGAGCCACGTTGGTGAGATTCCTATGAGCCTGCCGAAGGGCGAGTACTATCTGACGGATCTGGTGGGAATGGCTGTGAGCGAGGGGTCACGCGTTGACGCGGTCGTCACACACGACGCGGCAGAGGCCTTGGGTATCAACACGCGACTTCATCTAGCTGAGGCCGAACAGGCATTACGACGCAGGGTCAATGAACGCTGGATGTCGGAGGGGGTGACGATTGTCGATCCTGCGACGACGTACATCGAGCCCGATGTGGAGATCGGGCAGGACACGACTGTCTGGCCAAACACCCATCTGCGCGGATCGACAGTCATTGGGCGAGGATGCGACATCGGTCCCAACAGCGTGATCGTCTGTAGCCACATTGGGGATGGATGCCGCGTGATGGCATCTGTGCTGGAGCATGCAGTGATGGACGCTGAATCGGACATTGGACCATTCAGTCATCTCCGCCAGGGCGCACAGATCGGAACGGGCGCGCATGTGGGCAACTTTGGCGAGATCAAGAACACGACCATCGGACCTGGAACAAGAGTGGGGCATTTCGGGTACCTGGGGGATGCTGAAGTCGGCCGCGATGTGAATATCGGCGCTGGGACCATCACGTGCAACTACGACGGTGTGCGCAAACAAAGAACCGTGATCGAGGATGGCGCGTTTATTGGATCGGATACGATGCTCGTGGCTCCGGTGCGCATCGGGCGAGGGGCACGGACGGGCGCGGGGTCGGTTGTCACGCACGACGTTCCCGATGGCGCCACCGTGTACGGCGTACCCGCTCACTTGAGGAACAAGGAGACGGATGGTGGAACGGGATGACTTCGATCGCTCTGCCTTGGTGCAGACCGCACTGGCTGCTCGGAGGCAGGCTTATGCTCCCTATTCCGGATACCAGGTCGGTGCAGCGTTGCTGGGCGCATCCGGACGAATCTACAGTGGCTGTAACGTGGAGAATGCCGTCTATCCACTGACCACGTGTGCGGAGCGGTCGGCCGTGGTGAAGGCTGTCTCCGAAGGTGAGCGGGAGTTCGTCGCCCTGGCCGTCGTCACGAAAAACGGCGGGAGTCCCTGCGGGTCCTGCCGGCAGACCCTGCGTGAATTCGGCGAGGATATCGTGGTAATCATCGCTGACACGACCGGCGCCTACCGTGAGACCACCGTGGCCGAGCTATTGCCCGATGGTTTCAGCGTTGCCGATCTCACCTGAACGCAAAGAGCCTTCGTAACCTGACTGCTGCGACACTTAGCCGCCGAGTCAACGGTCCCGCGAGGCAGTCCGTGCTGAGATCGACGCCTTACCAACTCAAAACGGCACCCAGCCACCGCCCCAACGGACAGCTTGCACTCCATCTTCCGGATGGTATAATGGCCGCCTGGAGAAGGGAATGGGCACAGACAGGCTGTACCACACAGAGGGAATCGTAATGCGCCGGCGCGATCAAGGGGAAGCTGATCGCGTCTTGACGCTGTGCACTCCGGCAGGCAAGGCTGAAGTCATCGCCAAGGGGGTCCGCAAGGTACGGAGTCACAAGGCAGGACATGTCGAGCTCTTCAGCCGGTCCAGCTTCATCATCTCGCGGGTCAACGGTTCATGGGATATTATCAGCCAAGCGGAGACCGTTGAACCGCACACTGCGCTACGCAGCGATCTGATGCGCGGCGCCTATTCGCGCTATGTCGTGGAGCTGGCCGACCTGTTCTTTGCCCAGGACGAGGGAGGGCAGGCGCTCTTTGATCTCTTGGATCTTGCGCTGACCTGGCTTTGTGAGGATCAGGATCTCGACCGGGTCGCCCGCTTCTATGAGCAACATTTGCTGGGCCTGGCCGGGTATCGCCCAGAGCTGTTTCTGTGTGTCGGCGAGCACAGCAGGGCGCTATCGCTGAACATCGACCAGCGGAATCGGAGTACTCTCCCCTACGGCTTCGATCCTGCACGCGGAGGCGCACTGTGTCAGGCGTGCTACGCTGCATCCCAAGATCGCGACAGTACTATGGCGCTGTCCAGCCAGGGACTCCAGTTCCTCCAGGATTGCCAACGCCTGCCTTATGTCGAAGTCAGATCCCTCCGCATCTCTTCAGCGACAGAGCATGAGATTGAGCGCTCTATGCGCAACTACATACAGTACCACCTGGAGCGAGGCATCAATTCGCTCGCATTCCTGGGCCGGCTCAAGCAGGAGTCCAACCTGGTGAAAGGTCTGGCTCAGGACGTCAGTGCGATTCTCTGATCAGACAATCGTCACGGCAGATGGGGCATCTGCCGTGACGCGGGATGAGGGAACCGCGCTTACCCGCTGTCCTGTCCGCTCGAAGGCGCAACAGACCCGCCAAGCCATTGTCCAATAGTTGAGGTGTTCAATGCCACATACGCTGAGTTTCCAGCAAGTCATTCTACGACTGCAGAGCTTCTGGGCCGAGCACGGCTGCACAATCTGGCAGCCCTATAGTGAGAAGCTTGGCGCCGGGACACTGAACCCGGCCACAGCCCTCCGCGTGCTTGGTCCGGAGCCCTGGAGTGTCGCGTATGTCGAGCCATCCTATCGGCCTGATGACGGCCGGTACGGCGACAATCCCAATCGGATGCAGATGCATACGCAGTTCCAGGTCATCCTTAAGCCTGAACCGGGTAATCCACAGGAGCTCTATCTCGAGAGCCTCTACGCTCTGGGCATCCAGCGCGATGAGCACGACATCCGCTTCGTCGAGGACAATTGGGAGAGCCCGGCGCTGGGCGCCTGGGGGCTGGGATGGGAAGTGTGGCTGGACGGCCTGGAGATCACGCAGTTCACGTATTTCCAGCAGGCCGGCGGGTTCGCGTTGGACCCGATAGCGACGGAGTTGACCTACGGCCTCGAACGCATCACGATGTTTCTTCAGGGTGTTCGCTCAGTATGGGACATCAACTGGGACGGGAGACATACCTACGGCGACATCCTGCTGCAACCCGAGATCGAACACTGCCGCTATGACTTCGAACTGGCCGATGTGCAGCGGCTGAACGAGATGTATGCCCTCTATGAGGCGGAGGCCAGAAGCTGTCTGGCCTCTGGCCTGGTTATACCAGCGCACGACTATGTGGTGCGCTGCTCGCACGCATTCAATCTACTTGACGCGCGGGGCGCAATCGGCATCACCGAACGAGCCACCTACTTCCGACGCATGCGCGACCTGGCTCGACAGGTGGCCGAGACGTACGTCGAACAGCGACAGAGGATGGAGTATCCGTGGCTGGGTGAGTCGGTCCAGCCCACGACGTCCAGGGTAAGCCCTACGGTCGTGCAGGGCACAGACACACCTCAGACATTCCTACTCGAGATCGGCACTGAGGAACTGCCCGCATCGGATCTGGATCAGGCAATGGATCAGCTCAGTAGGTCGATGCCTGCCCTACTGGCGGAGGCACGGCTCGACCACGGTGACATCCGTGTGCTGGGGACGCCCCGCCGACTGATCGTTCTCGTTGAAGAGATGGCGGCAAGCCAGACGACTGTCGAACAGACGGTGAAGGGGCCGCCCAAACGGATCGCCTTCAACCCTGATGGACATCCCACCGCCGCCGCTGAAGGCTTCGCCCGCCGGCAAGGCGTCAGCGTGGACTCCCTACAGATTCGGGAGATCGACGGCGGCGAGTACCTGGTTGCGGTTGTTCGTGAGCAGGGTCGGGCGGCAATCGATGTACTGACCAACGTTCTGCCCGATCTCATCGGGGGAATCAGCTTCCAGAAGTCGATGCGCTGGAACGAATCCGGTGTCACGTTCTCGCGCCCGATCCGTTGGTTAGTGGCGCTGCTGGGGGATACGGTGGTCCCTGTTCAGTTCGCGCGGCTCACCGGCGGGCGGGTCAGCCGTGGATCACGGCCCAGCGGATCGCCGGAATTTGAGGTCCGAACGGCGGACGCGTACCTGGGGCTGCTGGCCAGCCAGCGAATCATCGCGGACCCTGAAGAGCGTCGGGCGGTCATTGCAGACCAGGCCCGTGAGCTGGCCCAACACATCGGCGGACGCATCCCGGATGATCCTGCCCTCCTCAACGAAGTCACCCATCTCGTGGAGGAACCCACCCCCTTCCTATGCGATTTCGATCCAGACTACCTGCGCCTCCCGTCCTCGGTTCTGATCGCGGTGATGAAGAAGCATCAGCGGTATTTCCCTGTACTCGATGACCACGGGAACCTGATGCCACACTTTATCGCAGTTCGCAACGGCGACGAACGACATCTAGATGTGGTGCGCCATGGCAATCAGGAAGTCATCCGAGCCCGTTTCGCGGACGCCGATTTCTTCTACAAGGAAGACACACAGCGCCCGCTCGCCGGGTATGTGACGCACCTCTCAACGCTAACGTTTCAGGAGCGGCTGGGATCCATGCTGGACAAGACCGAACGTCTGGAGCGGCTGGCCCCGGGGCTTGCCAAGAGCATGGCCGCTTCCACAGAGGATATTGAGACTGTGCGGCGCGCGGCGCACCTGTGCAAGGCCGATCTGGCCACACAGATGGTGATCGAACTGACGAGTCTGCAAGGCGTGATTGGGCAGGAGTACGCGTTGCTGTCGGACGAACCGAAGGAAGTTGCCACTGCCATCTTCGAGCACTATCTGCCGCGGTCCGCTGGCGACATTCTACCGCGGACGCTGCCTGGGATGATCCTGGGACTGGCCAACCGGCTGGACAGCATCGCCGGTCTGTTCGCGGTGGGCCTGACACCGACCGGGTCCGCTGACCCGTACCACCTGCGTCGCGATGCACTGGGCCTTGTTCAGATTCTCATTGCGCATGAGCGCCCATTCAGCGTCCAGGAGGGTCTGGACGCCGCGGCTGCCTTGTTGCCGGTAGAAGCGCCGGTGGGTGCATTGACAGCCGCCCTGGACTTCGTTGTCGAGAGACTACGCGGCCATCTGCGAGATCTGGGGCACCGATACGACATCGTTGAGGCTGTACTGAGCGCGCGCGGCGATGACCCGTACCGGGCTCTCCAGGCGGTCGTTCAGCTCGCCGGGTGGCTGGAGCGCAGCGACTGGAGTCGCATACTCGACAACTACGCGCGCTGTGTCCGCATCACGCGCGACCTGGAGAATCGCCTGCCGCTTGATCCCGGCGGGTTCGTTCAGCCAGCCGAGCTAACACTCCACACTGCCTACACTCAGGCGCGCGACCAGGTCCGGCCAGACAGCTCTGTAGACGAGTTTTTCGCCGCGTTCACTCCTCTGGTGGATATCATCGATCAGTACTTCGCACGCGATTCGGGAGTGATGGTGATGGCCGAGGAACAAGCGCTGCGTGAGAACCGGCTGGCCCAGCTGCAGCACATCGCCGCGTTGGCCGATGGCATCGTCGACTTGAGTCGGCTGGAGGGTTTCTAGCAGGAGCGGCCAATCAGCATCGACAAGCAGAAGCGCCCCTCACTCCGATCGGAGTGAGGGGCGCCTGAACAAACGTATCGCGTGTTAGCTGATCCCCAGATAGGCGTTCTGAACCAGCGGGTTCTCGCGCAACTCCGCGGCAGTTCCCTCCAATACGACCTGTCCGGTTTCCAGAACGTAGCCCCGATGCCCAACTGAGAGCGCCATCAGAGCGTTCTGCTCGACCAACAGAATAGTCGTCCCCTCCTGGTTCAACTGCTGGATCACCCGGAAAATCTCCTCAACGAGGAGCGGGGCCAGCCCCATCGATGGCTCATCGAGCAGCAACAACCGTGGGCGCGCCATGAGCGCACGCCCAATAGCCAGCATCTGCTGTTCGCCGCCGCTGAGCGTTCCACCGACCTGTTTCTGGCGCTCCATCAGACGAGGAAACAATTCAAACACTCTCTCCAAATCGTCCCGAATGCCCTCGACGTCGGTACGCTTGAACGCGCCCATCTCGAGATTCTCCAACACAGTGAGACGAGAGAAGATGCGCCGCCCCTCGGGCGATTGCGACACACCCAGAGAGACGATCTCGTGCGCGGGCAGAGCATGGATATCGCGTCCCTCCAGGCAAATCGCGCCTGATTTCGGCGTGAGCAACCCACAGATCGTGTTGAGCGTCGTGCTCTTGCCCGCACCATTGCCACCAATCAGTGTGACGATCTCGCCCTCTTCAACTGAAAGCGAGATCCCTTTGAGCGCGCAGATATTGCCGTAGTACGTGTACACATCGCGGACTTCCAACATCGCCATCGAGCTACTCCTCAATATCCATCAGAGCGCCCACACCACTTCCGAGATAGGCTTCGATGACCCGGGGATCATTCCGAATCTCCGCCGGCGTTCCCTCAGCGATCTTGACGCCATAGTCCAGAACCGATATCCGCTCCGAGATGCTCATGACCACCTTCATATCATGCTCGATGAGCAGGACCGCGATGCGCAGTTCATCACGCAGACGTCGGATGAAACGAATCATATCTTCCGTCTCGGCAGGGTTCATCCCGGCAGTCGGTTCATCCAACAGCAGTAATTTGGGCTTGGACCCCAACGCCCGCGCGATCTCCAGGCGACGTTGGTCACCATAGGGCAGGTTCCTGGCAAATATCTCGCCACGTCCCCGCAGTCCAACGAAGTCCAGCAAGGCAACCGCCTCCTGAAGCGCTTCGCGTTCCTCCGCACGCGTGCGTGGAAGGCGAAAGATCGCCCCAGCCAGGCCAGAGCTCAGAAGATGATGCTGGCCCACCAGGATGTTCTCGATAGCTGTCATCTCGCCAAACAAGCGGATGTTCTGGTACGTCCGCGAGATGCCCAGAGCATTGATCTGGTCGGGACGACGCTCGTTTAGCCGAACCCCATCGAAAATGATATCTCCCTCTTCCGGACGATAGAACCCCGTGATGCAGTTGAAGAAGGTCGTCTTTCCCGCACCATTGGGGCCGATCACACTGACAATCGTCCGTTCAGGAACAGAGAAGTCCACAGAATTGACGGCGATCAATCCACCGAACTGCTTTGTTACACGGGTTGCCTCAAGTATGCTACTCACGGACTCCCCCTGCCACGATCTCACCCGGGACAGCGCCCGGAGACTCTTCCTGATCGGAACTCATCCTCGTCCGGGACGATGGCCACAAGCCCTGCGGGCGGATTATCATCATCACGATCAGCAGCGCGCCGAATGCGAGCATCCGGTAGTCATCCAGTTGACGCAGAACCTCGGGAAGCCCCTTGAGCACGAGAGCACCCAACACGACGCCAGGAATACTCCCCATGCCCCCAATAATCACCAGGCACAACACATTGATCGAGACCAGGAGGGTATAGTCCTCGGGTCCCGTGAACTTGTTACGTGAGGCGAAAAGCGCGCCGCCAACCCCAGCAAACGCCGCACCGATGGCGAACGCCAGCAACTTGTACTTCAGCGCGTGAACCCCCATCGCCTGCGCCACATCCTCGTCCTCGCGCATCGCCATCCACGCACGACCAATCCTCGAGTGTTGCAGCCGATGGGTCATAATGGCAACCAAGAGAATACTCAGAATGATCAGGTACAGGAAGTAGAACTCGTTGTTGATGTTCCATCCAAAGATGCTCGGTCCACCGATCGCGCGCACCCCCTTGGGCCCCGCAGTGAACTCAGTGAGCACGTCGCTCTTGGCCAAGATGCGGATGATCTCGCCAAAGCCCAGCGTCACGATCGCCAGGTAATCACCCCGCGTGCGAAGGACAGGGATGCAGAGCAGAATGCCCGAGACCGTGGATAGAATCACGCCGATGACCAGAGCGGGCCAGAAGCCCATCATCAGTCCGTGCGGTTCGGGCGCTGTCAGAAGAGCTACAGTGTAGCCGCCGATCGCGAAGAATGCCACATAACCCAGGTTGAGCAGGCCCGCCATACCGACCACGATATTCAGACCCAGCCCCAAGATGACGTAGATCCCCACCGTGCCCAGCGTGTAGTTCCAGTACTGGCCAAGAAACAACGGGGCGACCAATAGAGCGAGCGCGGCTATCCCGTAGAGAATGGCCCTGGCATGCTTGTACGACAGGAACCGACTGACAGGAGGAACCTCCAAGACACGGCGGCCCAGATCACTCGGCTTCTCCCTGACCCATTGCCACCAGCGATAGCGTGCTGAAGCGTGGTCCAGGAGTCCTCCCACGACTGCCGCGGCGGTAAGCGTCACCAACATCAGGAACCCAGCCAGCACAGGCGAGAGGCCCAACGTCAGGAGCCTGATGGACGCGGGGTCGAGCTGAACCAGTGATTTGCGCATGTCCACGCCCGACTCCACCAGCAGGGCCAGAATCAGAGTGAAGACGCCCATCAACAGCCCAGTTCCAAAGCCTGCAAAGGCAGCAGCTCGGAGGACATCGCTCCACCGTGAATCGCGCCGATCTTTGGCAACACGGACGCCGGCCCACAGGGATATGAGCAGCAGCAGAACCCAGGCTCCCGGTCGCTGTGAGGAGAAGCCGAACCAACCTTTCACCAGGTTGCCAGCCAGCCCGGTGATCCCCAATATCACGGAAGAGATGCCAACAAGGCCCGAAACAAGTCCTGACCGGAAGGTTGAGCGGATCTCCATAACCGTCTCCTACTGATCGATGACCGCACGAAGCGATCCGATCACATTTTCTTCTCGGAAAGCACTTCGCCCAGAATGCCGGTCGGCCGGAACACGAGCACGAGGATCAGGATCGAGAAGGCGAGTACATCCTTAAGCTGAAACGGAATGCCCAAGATGGCGGGCGCTACGGCCTCCATGAGGCCCAACGCCAGACCACCCAGCATAGCGCCTGGGATATTGCCTATGCCGCCCAGGACGGCAGCGGTGAATGCCTTGATTCCGGGGATGAACCCGACATAATGGTAGAGGACGCCCATGTGGAGGCCCCACATCACGCCCGCCGCGCCAGCCAGCACACCGCTGATGGCGAAGGTTGAGGCAATGACCCGATCGACATCGATGCCCATCAAGGCCGATGTCTGTTTGTCCTCGGCCACGGCCCGAATCGCTTTCCCCATCTTGGTGCGCTGGACCAGAATGTAGAGGCCGACCATGAGTAACACTGACAGCACGAATGTCAAGACACCAGTGTACGTGATCAGGACCTCCTTGCCGCCCACCATCACGTTCCATCCAGCGTTTCGTTCGATGATCTGGGGATTAGTATAGGCGCGCCGGGCCGTGCCAAACACCAGTTGGGCCGCATTCTGTAAGAACAATGAAGCGCCAATCGCGCTGATCAACGGGACCAGGCGAGGGGCGCTACGCAGCGGACGGTATGCGATACGTTCCAGCGTGATCGCCACCAGCATCGCCACCAGCATCCCGACGATGAAGGCGACCACAACTGATACGATCGAGGCGAGCGGGCTGCTATTCAGAAATCCCGCGCCGTTCAATGCCTCAAGGGTGAAGTACCCCGCGAATGCTCCCAGCATCATCACATCGCCGTGAGCGAAATTAATCATGAAAAGAATACCATAGACCAAAGTGTAGCCCAGCGCGATAAGCGCGTAGACACCGCCCAGCACGATACCCGAAATGGCGAACCGCAACCACGTATCCAGCCCATAGGCCTGCTCGGCTGAAAGGACACCCCATATTCGCCACGCCAAGAAGACGACGACCACCACGCCGATCGCCGGTCGAATGTAGCGCGCGACACTCAGCATTCGCCTGGGACTCCGGTCGTCGGTCATATGGAATCACCTCTGGTCATAGTGACCCTACCTAGTGGAAACTTACCGCGCCAACGCTCCAGACGGCGCCGTGACGCAGAAGATGTAAGCCGATGAGGCAGGCC
The DNA here is from genome assembly GCA_012514315.1 of Chloroflexota bacterium. GTDB lineage: Bacteria > Chloroflexota > Anaerolineae > B4-G1 > B4-G1 > JAAZAN01. The sequence goes on along the minus strand of JAAZAN010000031.1, from coordinate 13,429 downwards.
ATGGAGGCCCGCCTCATCGTTATACACGAACACACCAAGATGTTCGAAACAACGTGAGACTACTGCCCCGGTGCTTCGACCCACACACCATTCTCAACGACCATGAAGACCGGCGATGCTGCCGCACAATCTCCACCCGAGCAGTTCAGCGTGCCCGTTAGGCCCCCGAATCCCGTTGTACCACGGACGGTATCTGCGAGCGCCTTACGCGGGATGATGACCGAACCGCCGTGCTCAATCGCGACCTCTTCGATCGCCGCGATGAGGATAGCTGTTGAGTCATGGCCGTGCGGGCTGAACGGGCTCAGCTTGCCCTGAGGATCGCCAAACTCCTCCTCATAGGCGACCTTGAACTCCTCGAATGCCTCCGAGGGCGGAATCGGCACGTAGGTCGAGTATGTTCCCTCGGCTGCAGGGCCAGCGAGCTCAATGTAGTTCGTTCCGTAGGACCCATCACAGCCGAAGAACATGGCGTTCTGCAACCCGGCGCCAGCCATCTGAGACACCAGCACTGCTGCATCGGCATCGTAGCCACCCCAGTAGACCAACTCGGGGTTCAGCTCAGCCACGGCAGCGAGAGGCGCGCTGTAGTCGGTCTCTCCAGGAGTCACAGCCTCGATCCCGAGGACCGTACCACCCATCTCCTCAAAAGCGCCCGCCATACCCTCAACGAGACCCTGGCCATAGGCGCCACCGTCGTGTATGCCGACGACCGACCGCACGCCCAGCGCGTTGTACATGTAGTCCGCTGCCATTTCACCCTGGAGTTTGTCGGAGAAAGCGACCCGGTTGTAGACATTCGGGCCGAGCTCAGGCAGGTTCGCCAGCGTTGTGGAAGGGGACATCATCACAATGTGGGCTTCCTCATAGATAGGAATCGCCGCGATGGTCGATCCAGAGAAAGTATGACCAGCAACCGCCACTACCTGAGAGTCGGCAGCCAGCTTGTTGGCCACTGCAGCACCCTGTTCCGGAGAGCCCTGGGTGTCCTCAATCACCAGCTCGATGTCGCGCCCCTTCACCGTGGGATGCTCCGCAACAGCCAGAGTCGCCCCACGAGAAATGTCGATACCGAAGGCCGAGTAGTCACCAGTCATTGGACCCACATAGGCGATCTTGATGTTCTGTCCTTCAGTGAAGGTAGCACATCCCCACTCGTCTGTGCATTCGAAAGGCTGTTCTTTCGGACCACAGGCTGACAGTGCAACGACTGCGATCAACACAATCAAGGTCAACAACGTTCTTCTATGCATCTCTCTTTCCTCCTCGAGATTCCTGAAAGCGATTACACGACAAGTTTGCAGGATCACTCATTTCTTGGCGGTATCATCCTCCTTGTCTAATTGTACTTCCCTATGAGTGCATCGAGCCAGCCATTACGCTCAGACAGCCCCTCACAGTGACCACGGGGTAGCTCGCTTCCCAGAACTTGACCAGGTGGGTGGGTTGGCACAGCTGTCATTCCAGGCAGTCAACAGCTCACGGGATGTCCTATTTTAGCCACAATGACAGGGATTGTCAAATTTGACTTTGGTGGGCGAGCTGAGTATAATCGACAGTTGCTGTCTGAACATGGAGGAATCCTCGCGACAATAACATACACATAGCTGAACAGGACGTGCTGCGTGCGTGGATTCTCCCACGCATCATCAATCACCCCATTAGCACTCGTTTCAGGAATCCACAAAGATCATTGCTGTGGATTCCTGTGTGTGCGAGGAACCCCTTGAGCAGAGAAACGAGTTTGCAGAGTTGATGTTGAGACCTCAGCGTGTCTCACCCAGATAACTAGGAGGAAACAATAAAGTGACAACTAAATGGGTATACCTGGCGACTGGTGCAGTCAGGAAGGAGTTGGGGGAGAAGTTTGGCCATGAGCCCTCGATGGATGAAATGAAAGTCATCCTCGGCGGCAAGGGCGCTGGCCTGGCCGAGATGACCGACGTAGGGCTTCCGGTGCCTCCAAGTTTCACGATCACGACTGAAGCGTGCGTGGAGTTTATGAAGACGGGGGAGTTCCCTGAGGGAATGTGGGATCAGACTCTGGCGGCCCTCCACGAGATCGAGCGCAACACCGGCAAGGCTTTCGGTGATACCAAAAACCCGCTCCTCGTGTCGGTCCGCTCAGGCGGCCGTCTGTCGATGCCTGGCATGATGGACACGGTGCTCAACCTGGGGCTCAATGACGAGACGCGTGCAGCACTGGCCAGACTGACCGGCAACGAGTGGTTCTCGTACGATGCACATCGACGCTTCATCACGATGTTCTCCGATATTGTGATGGATTACTCGCGTGAGCACTTCGAGGAGAAGCTGGATGAGGTCAAGGCCAAGGAGGGGGTTCGCCTCGACACTGACGTCAGCCTGCAGGGCCTCAAGGACCTGGTAGATGAGTACAAGCGGATGTACAAGGCGCACTTCGGCGAGGACTTCCCCACCGATCCTTACAAGCAACTTGAGCTCGCGATCCAGGCCGTGTTCAAGTCGTGGAACGCCCCGCGTGCATACGCTTATCGCGAGCACGAGGGTCTTCCTCACGATTGGGGCACGGCAGTCAACGTGTGCACCATGGTGTTCGGCAACATGGGCAGCGACTCAGGAACTGGCGTCGCTTTCAGCCGCGATCCCGCGACCGGCAAGCACGACTATCTGTACGGTGAGTTCTTGATCAATGCACAGGGTGAGGATGTCGTTGCTGGCATTCGCACGCCCCAGCAGATCTCGCTTCAGGGTTCGCGGGACTGGGCTGAGAGCCAGGGTGTATCGGAGGAAGAACGAGCCGGCAGGTACCCGAGCCTCGAGGAAGTCATGCCTGATATGTACCAGCAGTTCACGGAAATCGTCCGTAAGCTGGAGACACACTATCGGGACATGCAGGATATGGAGTTCACCATTGAACGCGGCAAGTTATGGATGCTGCAAACCCGCAATGGCAAGCGCACTGCAGCCGCCGCTGTCAAGATCGCCGTTGATCTGGCCCAGGAAGGTCTGATCAACAAGAAGGAAGCGATCATGCGCATCGATCCCGACTTTGTCGATCTGCTATTGCGCCCCAGCTTCGATCCGAAGGCTGATAAGGAGCTCATCGCCAAGGGACTGAACGCGTCACCGGGCGCTGGGGTTGGCATCGCCATCTTCGACGCTGAGCGCGCCAAGGCGGCCGCGGCCGAAGGCAAGAGTGTGATTCTCGTCCGTCCAGAGACCTCGCCCGACGATGTGCCGGGTATGTTGGCCTCGAAGGGTGTGCTCACACAGAAGGGCGGCGCGACTTCGCACGCCGCCGTCGTTGCCCGCGGCAATAACCTACCGTGCGTAGCTGGGTGTGAGACGATCTCGGTGAATCCGCAGCGACGCCAGTTCACGGTGGGCGATGTCGTGGTCAAAGAGGGCGATACGATCTCAATCGACGGGTTCAGTGGCGAGGTATTCGCCGGCAGCGTACCGCTCATCGAGGCTGAGTACGAGAAGCAGGTCGAGCTACTCACGCTGCTCACGTGGGCCGATGAGATTCGCAAGCTGGGCGTGCGCACGAATGCCGACTACCCTGTCGATGCACAGCGCGCTGTGACATTTGGCGCAGAGGGCATTGGCCTGTGCCGAACCGAGCACATGTTCTTTGACCCCAGAGCTCGCGAAGCTGTCGTGGATATGATCGTCGCGGAGACGGACGCCAAGCGTCAGAAGGCGCTGGACGCGATGCTGCCGATCCAGGAACAGGACTTCGAGGGCATCTTCGAGGCGATGGACGGACTCCCCGTGATCATGCGCCTGATCGATCCGCCAATGCACGAGTTCCTCCCATCACGGGACGAATTGCTGGTCGAGGTTACGGAACTGCGCTGCAAGGACCCGGATTCACCCGAGTTGCCCGAGAAGGAGAGGATGCTGGAGGTGGTCAACTCCTTGTGGGAGACCAACCCGATGATGGGTCTGCGTGGTTGCCGGGCGGGCATTATGTACAAGGGCCTGACGGAGATGCAGACGCGCGCCTATTTCCAGGCTGCATGCCGTTGTGCCAAGCGCGGCATCAAGGTGATGCCTGAAGTTATGATCCCGCTCGTGGGACACGTCAACGAGCTGAAGCTTGAGCGAGAGAAGCTCGAAGCCGTCGCCAAGCAGGTTGTGGCCGAGGAAGGGCAGGACGTGGAGTATATGTTCGGCACGATGATCGAGGTGCCTCGCGCCGCATTGACGGCGGGCGAGATTGCCGAATATGCCGAGTTCTTCTCCTTCGGTACCAACGACCTGACCCAGATGACGTTCGGCTACAGTCGGGATGACGCTGAGGGCAAGTTCCTGCTCAGGTACGTGGAGGGATTTGACACCGGCGAGTACGACGCCAATAACGAGCCAATCAAGTTCAGGATCCTGGATGTCAACCCGTTCCAGAGCCTCGATCAGGTGGGCGTTGGACGCCTGGTTGCGATCTGCACGGAGGAAGGCCGCGCGACCAACCCGCAGTTGGAGATTGGCATCTGTGGCGAGCACGGTGGCGATCCAGACTCGATCGACTTCTGCCATCGCGCAGGGCTAGACTACGTGAGTTGCTCACCCTATCGGGTACCGGTTGCTCGACTGGCAGCCGCTCAGGCAGCCATCCGGCACTGCGAGTAGTCGATTAGTTCGTTCTACGATATGGCAGGCAGCGCTAGCGCTGCCTGCCATATTCTTTTCCACGGGGGCCTGCACGGCCCGGCCGCACCCCTCACGCCGCGCTCGACTTGGCTTCCCCACGTGTCACGCCGAGCATGCACAGGACGGCCAGCGCGAAGAACGCCGGAGTCAGCAGGAAGATGAGATTGTAGTTCCCTCCGCCCCATTCGACGATGAATCCATTGATGGTCGGGCCGGCGACGGCGGCGAGTTGCGACGCGATGTAGTAGAGGCCGGTGTAGGTCCCCAGGTCGGCGTCGGAGGCCGAAGTATCCACAACCATCGGCAGGCTGTTGATGTTGACAAGCGCCCACCCCATCCCACCAATCGCCATAATCGGCCAGATAAGGCTCGCGCTGCGCAAGAAGAAGTTGACCAACAGCAGAACCCCAAACACCGTCAGGCCGAGGATGATGGTCCGCCGTCGGCCCAGGCGGCCGGCGATATAGCCGGCCGGGATGGCAAAGACCAGGAAGGCGAGCGAGGCCACGCCCATCAACAGCGGCGCCTGCCCGGTCGACATACCGAGCTGGCTGACACCGTAGGATGAGAGGAACGTCTCCACGGCGTTATAGCCTACGAACCAGCAGAAGATAGCGAGCATGAGGAAGCCCAGGCTCCGCCTGGCCTCGGGCGAGATCCGCTTGACACCCCGCAGCGCGCCCATGCCCTCCTCCTTGGCGGCTGCGGCGAGTTGGCGGGGTTCGCGGATGAAGATCAACAACATCACGACGGCCAAGGCCATCAGGATACCGCCGAAGGCAAACGGGGCAATCCGGCCCATCCGGTAGAGGACGCTGCTGCCCAAGGTAGCGATCAGTGTGCCCACACCGCCCATCAGGTTGATCACACCATTAGCCTGAGACCGCAGCGGACTCGGAGTCAGGTCGGGCATCAGGGTGATCACGGGCGTGCGGAATCCAGCCATAGCCAGTAGGAAAAGGCCGATGGTGGTCATAAACAACGCGAGCTGCGTCCCGAGTTGCCCCACCTGCCCGCTCAGATCGGCTGGGATCATCTGCACCGTGACCGGGATCAGGATGAAGGCCACGATGGCAATCGGCGCCAGAGCCAGGATAAACGGCATGCGGCGGCCCAGCCGGGTCCAGACTCGATCGGACCAGACGCCGATCAGGGGGAGGAGAAAGAAGGCAGCCACATTGTCGAGCGTCATGATCACACCGGTGAGGCCGGCGCCCAGGCCAAACCCAACCTCCCCGTGTGCATCGAAGGTCGCGCTCCCCGCCTGCAGATAGATCGGAACGTAGGCGTTGTAGAGCGTCCACATAATGCTGGTGCCAAAGAAACCGAAGCCGATGAGGAAGGTCTTGCGGTAATCGAGCTTCATCTCAACCTCCGTTCGCTGCAGTGTGCGGCGCCAGTATGGGCGTCAATATGGCAGTACAGTATGGCAGCAGAGTATAGCATCGTCGCCAGGCCCAAGCAAACGTCGGCATCTGCGGCGCCAGAAGGTAATGGCGCCTCGGACGGAACGCCGATAGTTCCCATACGCTGTCGGCTATTTGGGATAACTTGGGATATACTTTGGGATAACTTGGGATATTTGGGATATGCGAGCGCCGCGGGACGGTGCCGGACCCGCGGCGCTCAAGCTAAGGAGGAGAAGAAGCTGTCTATGCAGTAAAACCCCTATGGCGCTGCTTGGTTGCGGTCTGTACGAGAAATCACGCGATGATGTGACAGGCGTGTCACGTCGGAGCACACACGGTATCTCGAGGGGCACGTGGACCAGGAGCGCTCAACGTGACGGAGGTGCGACGCCCTCCCAGACCTGGATGGCAGTGAAGGCAGCAGTCACCTGCGCGTCACTTGGGCTCGTCGCCCAGACGCCGATGGACCCGGCGGTCGCATCATACTCGACGGCGTCCACATACTCATCGTTGACGTAGAAACGACACGTCGCCTGCGAGCAGGAGAGGCGCAGTCGATTCTCGGAGGCGCCACGCCGGATGTGGGGGAACTGCTGCCACGGCAGCAATGGAGTCACGACCCCGCCGGCGAAGTGCAGCACAGCGAGGTAGCCGTCCCCTCCGACAGCGAAGACATCGTAGACCTCAGTATCCTGTGCTCGAAAGACCAGGCCAAGGCCGTTGAAGCTGGGGCCGGAGAGGCACTCCGCGACCGCTTCCAGCGCGAAATCGTCGCCGGACCAGGGCAGCAGATGGAGCACAGTCTCGCCAAGCGGCGCTTCCAGAACGATGGATTGCCCCGCCACCTGCCAGTCGGGCGGGCCAACTGGCCGCGGGCTGTTCCATCCCGCCGTCAGCAGTGCGAGCAATGTGAGCATCGCCCCCAGCGCCAGCGCCATCCCTGCAACCCCAGCCGTCCACAGCCAGCGAGGAACACTGTCACCTGACCCAGGTTGCGGCTCCACGCCAATCAGCATGGCAGCCATCGGTTCCATCCACCTCCGTCTAGAGCACACCTCCAAGATGCCAGGGGCTGAACTCCGCCTCACCGATACCCTGGGCCTCACTCTTGGACGGCTGGCCCGAGGCCACAGCGATCGTCAACTCGAGCAGGTCGTTGGCCACTGCGGCGAGCGCCTCCCCCCCCTGCACGCGACCGGCGTTCAGGTCCATGTCGTCCTTCATCCGTTCGTACAGCGCGGAGTTCGACGCGACCTTGATCACCGGGGCTGGTGTGAACCCGAAGACCGAACCGCGCCCGGTGCTGAATATCACGAGCGTACTTCCACCAGCGACCTGGCCGGTCACCGCGGTCCAATCATTGCCCGGCCCATCCATGAACGTGAAGCCGCGCGCGGTGACACGCTCGGCATAGTCGTACACGTCCATCAGCGGCGTGCTGCCGGCTTTGGCTATGGCCCCCAACGATTTCTCATAGATCGTCGTGAGGCCACCGACCTTGTTGCCCGGTGTGGGGTTGTTGTCGATCTCCATACCCATCTGGCGGGCGTGTTCCTCCCACCAACGGATCTGTTCGACCAGTTTCTGACCGACCTTGGGGCGGATAGCGCGCCGGGTCAGGAGGTGCTCGGCGCCATACACTTCGGTCGTCTCCGAGAGGACGACTGTGCCACCCTGGCGCACGATCTCATCGGCCACCAGCCCGATGGCCGGATTACTGGTGATGCCAGACCACCCATCGCTGCCGCCACACTGCAGCGCGATCACCAACTCGGAGACCGGCGCCGGCGTCCGCTCGGCTGCGTTGACCTGAGGAAGCAACGCCTCAACGGCCTCAATGCCAGCCGCGATCGCCTTGCGGGTACCGCCCAGTTCCTGGATCACGATCTGAGGCGCGTCCCCCGGCAACATACCGTTGAACCCGCAGAGATCGTAGTTTTCGACCATCGCGGGGATCTGGTTCACTTCGCAGCCGAGTCCGACCAAGATGTAGGCGCCCACATTGGGATGGAGGGCCATCCCAGCGAGCGTTCGCTGCAGGATGTCGTAGTCCGCGCCGCCGATGCGGACGCTGCATCCATACGGATGCGTCACTGAGATCACACCATCGACGTTGGGAAAAGCCGCTAACCGCTCCGGCGTGAAGCGGCGGCCGATCTCGCGCGCGACATGGGCGGAGCAGTTGACGCTGGAGATGACCGCAACGATGTTGCGCGTCCCCACCTGACCGTTGGGACGTCGATAGCCCAGGAACGTCCGACGCTCGGACTCCGGCACGATCTGTACTGGACGGACGTCCGCGCCATACGCGTAGTCGCGGGAGAAGTCCTGGGCGTCCAGATTGTGCTGATGGACATGGACGCCTGGTTCGATGTCCTCGGTCGCAAACCCGATGATCTGGCCGTAGCGACGGACGGCTGCGCCGCGCACGATGGCCTTGAGTGCGACCTTATGGCCGCCCGGTATGGGCTGCGAGACGACGATGCGGCGGGCGTCTTCGCCAGGTAACGTCGCCTCGAGCGTCAGGCCGACCACAAGATCCAGCCTGGCGATGGCGACGTTGTCCTCGGGGTGGAGATGAACAGCAACTTCATGCAGAGAGACGATATCCGAGCCGATGGGTTGCACCGAGGCGGACTGTTCATGCGTTGTACGTTGTGTGCAAGTTGTCATAGCGCGCATCAACTCCCGTGTGGCGGGTAGTCCAGGGTGGCCTCAGCCGCCACAATCCTGGGCACAACCCCTCGGCTGGCGTCGGTCACGTCCATCAAACGATTGGTGGCCGCGATCTGCCGCCGTCGCTCGAGAATGCGCTGCCGACGGTCCCGACCCAGGTCCTCCCGCTGCTGCATCCACTCATCGGATCGGGGCTGTAACCCATCCCGATCCAGCACATCCGGGTCGATGATGTCGACGCGCAGCTTGCTCAGTTGGATATGGAGCAGGTCGCCCGTCTGCAGCAAGCCGATGGCGCCGCCATCCAGCGCCTCGGGCGTCACGTGGCCAATAGCGGCGCCATAGGTCACGCCGGAGTAACGACCATCGCTGACCAACACGGTCAGCTTGCGCAGCTCGCGATTGGCGTTGATATGCTGCATCGGTGTGAACATCTCCGGCATTCCGAAGGCCTGCGGGCCCTGTCCGCTGATGACTATGACGACCTTCAGCAGACCGACCTCGACCATACGATCGAAGAGCGGGGCCCGCTCGAGCGTCAGCAGGTCTCCGCAATCCTGGTTCCGCCCGCGGCAATTGCAGCGAGCGATGGCGAACAGCCTGGACCGATCCAGATCCGGCAGGTCACGCAACCGATCCAGAATGTGAATGTCCAGCAGGCCGGCATTGGCTACATCCTCGTTCTCGAAGAACAGCGTCACGCCGATCTTGTCATCGAAGTCGGCGAGCTGATCGCTCGTCATACCGCTGATCTTCACGACAGCCGACTCCCACAGGTTACCGTGCAGCACCTCCACACCGCTGAAGGGCCGGCGCGGCGAGCTTAACACGATGGGGTTCTCCCGCACGCCGGCAGCGCTCAGGTTGGTCGTATCCGCCAACCGGCCAGACCAGGGAGTGCCAGTCGAGGTCGGCGCGTCAACGTCCATAGGGATGCCCTGGTTCAGGAGTTCGTAGAAGATCGTCTCCATGCCCCGGATCTCGCCCGAGCAGCACTGCTGGGCGAACACGAAAATGTCGCGCCCCTCGGTCAAGCTGTAGTCGAAGATGTCCGGCACGGGTGGGGTGCGCCGGATGTGATCGATGGTCCGCACATCGACATTGTAACCAGCATACAGCATCGCCGCGACGAGATGCAGCATCAGGTTGGTCGAACCACCGGTCGCGCTATGGACGCGCACCGCGTTGGCGAAGTTCTCACACACCATCGGGCCGACACTGTACTCAGGCCTATTGACGTAGGTGAACAGATCGTCGACAACCCGATTCACCTGGGCTGTGGTCGCCGGCTCCGTCAGCAGTTCGACCACTGGATGCCCCAACCCCAGAGCCGAGACCATGTGACGGCTGGAATTGCCGGTCCCATTGAAGGCACACACTCCACCCGCCGGATGACACGTATTGATGGCCAGCTCGCGCTCGAAAGCCTTATGCTCAGCATAGGTGATCAGGCCTTCCTCTCGCGCGCGCGTGAGCACTCCCTGGAATGTCGAATTGGCAGTGCACTGCAGGATGAAGGACATCGCATACCGCATGTCGTGGGCGATATCGGGGAGCCCCCGCTCCTCTGCACGCGTCGCAACGGCCTCGAGTTCGCCGTGCAGAGCGGGGGGAATTGTGCCGCCCCGGAGCACGTGACTCGAGTGAAACGTGGCGAAGACGGGCGCATCACCACGACGCTGCCGGATCATATCGAGGTGGGCCAGGCCGGCGATGAGCGCGAGGGGAGTCTTGTCGCAACCGGAGATCACGTAGGCGCCGTGGTACGAGTGACTCTCCATCTGGTTGATCACGATTGCGCTGACCGCGTTGCGGCTCTCCAGGCTGTAGCTCATCCCCATGTTACTCTGGGCCGTGCCATCGCACATGACGGGGATGCTGAAGTAGAAGGGGACTCCTCCGTTGCGCCAGATGCGCACTGCAGCGCTCAGCGCGATCTCAAGATCCAGGATGTGAGCCGGCTGATCGGGCGACCCCCCGATGATGGCGATCCGGGGAGCATTGGCCTCCAGACGATCGTAGATCGCGCCCTGGTGGTGGCCCAGCGATTCCAGGCCGAGCAACCGTTCGGCACGATCCAGAAGGCCGGCTACAGTGATGGGCTCATTCGCCTCACCCTGGACGTGATCCCGGTAAGGGTTCGTTCCTCTTTCGACGATGATTGACATAGTGCGCTGGTTCCTCCGCCAGTAACAGTTGGTACAGATGGATCGAGGCCGCAGGCTAGACCTGGGGGGTGGCCAAGCCAGGTGCGCCCAATTCCGATGTGATCGCTTCAGGATAGTAGCGGCGCAGGTGATCCATCCCAATCTCGGCCCGTCGCACGCGTTCGCGGCTCAGTGCAATGACCGTGGATTCGAGGTGAGTCCCGCTGGGATAGACATCCGGCGCGTTGCGCAGGCCGAACTTGAGGTAGATCGGAGCTACAACCCGCACCAGCTCGGCGACTTCATAATGCCGCACAAACCCTCCGAAGTTGTCGGGTACCTCCACGTAGAGATCGATCGGCAGGTCCACAGCGGCGCGGATAGCTGCCAGCTTGGGCAGGTCCAAATCGGTGGGCACATTGTACGTTCCAGCTCCCAGCCGTTCCTGAAGGCGGATACTCGCCGGATTGGCAGCCCCCATCTGTACGGAGACCTTGAGCACCAGGTCAGCGGGCAGTTCACCCGCCTTCTTCATCTCATCCACCACCCACAAGAGCCCCTCATCAGCGACCAGGACGCTCCGGATGCCCAGGCCGCAAGCGCGGCGGATGTCCTCTACAGCGTAGACGAGCTGATCCATACCGCGATGTCGAGCGCCCAGATTCCGACCGGCTGCCGAGAGAATCTGAGAACCGGTCTCCCACGCAGCCCGTGGTCCGACGAAGAGACTCACCTCGACTCGAGCTTCCGCACCCAGGCTCGCCATCTCCTGAATCTCGCGGTCCGTCAGCAACATAATGCCGCTGCCCTGACTCACGCGGTGAACGCGCACCCGACGGGATTCGGCCTCCGCGAGTACCGCAGCCAGCGCGCGCGGCCCCTCCACGCTGGGGATCTCGACCCGGTACTGTGCTCCATCGGGGAAGCGTTTGCCTGAACTCGGCAGGTCACTCAGATCGCCCGACGGCAACCCGAGCCGCATCATGAAGTTGCGCGTTGATTGCATATCACTCCTCACTGATATCCCTACGCTTCAGCGGCAGGTCCAGCCACCGTCGATCAGGATGCCTGCGCCGGTGACGAAACTCGACGCGTCGCTGGCCAGGAACAGAGCCAGCCCACCGATCTCCTCCAGCTCACCCCAGCGTCCCAGGGGAATCTGAGCGATGAAAGATCGATAGGCTTCGGGATCGTTGAGCAGCGAGCGATTCATCTCCGTGCCGAAGGGTCCGGGCAGGATCGCATTGACCGTGATGCCGTAAGGCGCCCATTCGAGGGCCAGCGTGCGGGTCATCTGCAACACCGCCCCCTTGCTGGTCGAATAGGGCGTGCGGTCGGGCATCGAGATCAGCGACAGCATCGACCCCATATTGATCACACGGCCGTGCTTGCGCGCCTTCATGTGTGGCGCGACCTCGCGACACATCAGCCAGACACCGGTCACGTTCGTGTCCTGGACCTGGCGAAACTCCTCCAACGTGAGCTCCTCAATCGGACCGCGGATGTTGATCCCGGCATTATTGATCAGGACATCAATTCGGCCGAAGTCCGCCACGACCTGCTGGACCAAAGCCTCCACCTGTTGTGGATCGGCCACATCACAGCCATAGCCACGACAGTCCTGCCCATGTGCGGCAGTCAGGTCAGCCCCGGCCTGCCGGGCTTTCTCAACGGTGCGGCTGGCTACAGCGACACGAGCGCCTGCTTCCGCAAGCGCATCCGCCATAGCCCGTCCCAGCCCCTGGCTGCCGCCCGTAACAATCGCTACCTGCCCATCCAGGCGGAAACGGTCCATGATTCCCATATAGTATCTCCTCTCGGTAGAACCGCCCAATGGCGGAGGTCAGTCCAGAATGCTGAGATCGACCTGTCCGGTGCTCAGCAAGCACCCAAACTGCTCCAACGTCGCACGAACAGCACATGGCAGCGGTGTGTGTGGCACGGCGCCCAGTATCGCGTGCAGCCCGGAATCATCCAGATCAGCCGGGAAGGGGAGCGGCTGATCGTGGGCGACGGTGATCTGGGCGTCGGGGACCTCCGCGATGAGAATCTCGACGAAATGCCCCACGTCCATCACGTCGTTACGCAGATTGCAGGCCGCCGCCCCGTGATATGCAGCGCGGGCGCCCGCAATGAACATACGCGCCACGTCATCGACATACTGCAGTCCAACCAGACCGTCGAAGTGAATGTGGTACGGCCGATCGGCAGCGGCAGCCAGAATCGCCTTGGCGATATCCGAGGTCACTCCCTGATCACGCCCAACGCCAAACACGATGTACGGCCGAAGACCCACGCTGCCAATCCGCCAATCCTGCCAGTAGAGGCGGGCAATGTGCTCGTCGGCCATCTTGTAGACGCCATAGAGCGTCTCGGGGCGCAGCGGCACATCATCGGCGACAGGACGTTGGGGGTAGAACTCGCTCGGACCCATTGCGGCAACCGAGCTAGCGTACGCCAATCCCCGCACCCTGCCCTGCGACCGCCGGGCCGCTTCGAGGACATTCACGGTGCCCAGGACATTGACCTGGACACCCAGGGCCGGGTTGGCCCGGCACGCAG
>JAAZAN010000215.1 GCA_012514315.1 Chloroflexota bacterium | reverse complement strand
TTCCGGGATTATACAATCAGCATCGCATCGCCGAATGAGAAGAATCGATAGCGGTCCACGATCGCCGCTTCGTACGCGCGCCGGATCATCTCCTCCCCGGCAAAGGCCATGACCAAGGCCAATAGCGTGCTTCGAGGCAGGTGAAAGTTCGTAATGAGCGCGTCGACGACCTGGAAATCGAAACCGGGTGTGATATAGAGGTCGGTAGGACCATCGAATGGCGCAACCGACCGCCAGGGGCATGTACCCTGGGGCGTCTGCAAGAGTCCCTGGCGGGCGGCAGTCTCAAGCACACGCACACTCGTAGTCCCCACGGCGATCACGCGCCCGCCTGCGACCTTGGTCCGGTTGATGCGTTCGGCGGTGGCAAGGTCAAGCAAGGCCCACTCGCTGTGGATGCGATGTGCCTCGACATCGTCCTCGCCGATCGGGCGAAACGTGTCTAGGCCGACGTGGAGCGTGACGGAGGCCCATCCGATGCCCTTCTCGCGCAGATCCAGCAACAGGTCGGGAGTGAAGTGCAGACCAGCGGTGGGCGCGGCCGCGCTGCCAGGCGTTCGTGCGTAGACGGTCTGATACCGCTCCGGGTTGGCCAGTGGCCGGTGGATGTAGGGCGGGAGTGGGACGTGGCCCAGCGCAGCGAGATGCTCCTCGATAGGCTCGGAGAATCGCAGAACCCTTTCGCCAAGCTCGCGCGCCTCCACAACTGTCGCTGTTAAGGGCGACGGCGTGTCTCCCCTCATCATACGAAGCACGGCGCCCGGACGGGTCCTGGCACCGCCGACAAGACTCAGCCAGTTATCGTCCTCCAACTTCCGAAGCAGAAGCACCTCAGTCTTGCCACCTGATGGTTCCTTGCGTGCATAGAGACGCGCAGGAATGACCCGACTCACGTTTGCGACAAGCAGGTCCCCACTGCGCAGGGAGCTGCCGATGGCGCGGAAGACACGATGTTCGATCGCGCCGGTAGTGCGATGCAGAACGAGCAACCGCGATCGATCGCGCGGCTCTATGGGAGTCTGAGCGATTAGCTCCGGCGGCAGGTCGTAGTCCAGATCCTTGGTCTTCACAAATCAGCTCCAGGCGGGACCTAGTCCGGAAGTAGCCGAGATCGGAGTTGAGGAGCGTAGGCGTGAATCAGTTCGGGCGTGATGGCATTGCTCTTCGCGATCGCTGCGTATAGATCGGCACTTGGGCGCGGCGCGCGCTCCTGGCTCTCCGGGTCCAGTTCGATGAGGCCGAAGGGCATCGTCCAGCCCTCGTTCCACTCGAAGTTGTCGACGAGGGTCCAGTGATAGTAACTCATCACAGGAACATTCTGCTGGAGCACACGCCACGTCTGATGTAGGTGCAGCAGAATAGCTGCGGGTCGTTGGTCGTCGTCACTGTCGGGTATACCGTTCTCGGTGATGTGTATTGGGATACCCAGGCGTGCGATACGTCGCAGGGCCCTTGCCAGGCCTTCGGGGTAGAGCTCGCCGTACCCTCCGTCCAGCAGCTCAGCATCGTCGGGGTGGCGGGTCACACCCAACCCCGGTTCCTCGGCGTGACGGTCATATTCGATCATATCACGCGTGTAGTAGTTCAGCCCAATCCAGTCCAGCTTGCGCCGCACCGCGAACGCGGGCCCGAACCCCAACGGGGGCAGCCACCAGCCGCCTTTTAGCGCCGTAAGGGTAGTCTGGTTGAACCATAGATCCCGCGCCCAGGCCGCCGCTCGGTCGAGGAGACGACTGGGCCTGGCTGGATCGAACAAGCGGAGGTTATGGGCGAGGCCGACACGAGCCTCTTCCTGGGCTCGATGGAGCACGTCGTAGGCGGCTCCATGGGCACGCAGCATGTGCTTAAGTACGAGTGCGGCGCTCTTGAGGCTCTTGATGCCCGGAGGATGACTTCCCGTAACATAGCCAAGAGACGCGTAGACGTTGGGTTCGTTGATGGTACACCATAGGTCAGTGTATTCACCGAGAGCCTGGACGACCTGTTCGACATAGCGTGTGAAATAGGCGATGGCATTCGAGTTGAGCCAGCCGCCCTGCTCTTCGAGCCACAGAGGATTTGTGAAATGGTGAAGCGTCACCATGGGCACGATGCCGCGATCGCGTAGCCCCTGAAGCAACTCGCGGTACCTATCCAGCGCGGCCAGGTCAATCCTACCCGGCGACACCTCGACCCGACTCCATTCGATCGAGAGGCGCACTGTGTTGAGGCCCATAGCAGCGGCGCGATCGAGATCATCCTCCGCGCTCATCCACCAGTTGCACGCCGCCCCAGACCGATGTCCTGCCGCGATCCTGCCCTCTTGGTGTTCCCACGCCCACCACTGGTTATTCGTGTTGTGCCCCTCAACCTGATGGGATGAGACAGCAACACCCCATTGGAAGTCAGGTGGAAAGTGGAATACTGCTTCAGCCATAACGAACATCCTCCGTGTTCACAAGCAAGGCCCCGGCATAAGCCGGGAGCCCGTCCCGATTATAGCCGATGTGCCGGGCGGGGCAACGAGCCCATAGGGGGGCTCGTCGTGGCAGCCCCGCCGGTCCACCAGACTGTGCTCCGGGGCCGTGGGATGCCGCTCTCTGCTCCTGGCCTCACGATCACCGCAGGTGGAACCCTGCACGGAGGGTCAAACGACCATCCCTGACAGCGTCCACATTCGTTGTGACGATGGGGAGGCGTACTGATGTCTCGGGATCATACCAGCCAATGCCAAGACTGTAACTCCCTGCAGCCACCTCCGCCAACTGGAGCACGACGGTTTCGCTGACAACCTCGCCGGCTGTCCACCAACTTGTTGGGTAGGTCCAGGCGCGCGGCATCGCGTCGTCCTGTGCTCCGATGACCTCGGTTTCGGCATCGTACAGATGAACGAAGCGTTTGAGGTCTCGGTCCGGGGCTTGTATCGCCTGCCACCAGAGCGTCAGCGTCAGACTGGCGGCGCGACGATCCTGCTCAACATCGTAGCCAAGCAGCCTGATAGTCGCTCCGAAATCGGCCTCTAGCCGCTGCGGGAGCGCCGGTATGCTGTAGGATCTCGGTCGAGCCGCGACGGCGAACTGTGCCACAGGGCCGCAGTCGACAGGCCCTGCCCTCTGACCCTTCAACAACAATGTCAGCGAGTACACGCCTGCCGGCAGGCGGGGAGGCAGATCGAGCGCCACCGGGGCGCGCGCCCAGGTGAAGCGTGGCCAGAGATCCGTGCGGCTTCCGATGGCGAGAGGACCCGCCAGCGTTGTCACCGGCGTTCCGGCGGGATCGAGAACGGCCCACGTTGCCTGGAAATCGTCTTCGGGTTGGCGCAAGGCGTTCCATTCGGCCCG
>JAAZAN010000214.1 GCA_012514315.1 Chloroflexota bacterium | reverse complement strand
GGTCCTTGTACCGCCGGAAGGGCAGCACCCCCTTGCCGGCGCGGTCGACGTGGGCAATGTCGATGCCCATCTTGGCGAGTTTCTGTTCTGGAATGGTCATGCGTGCCTCCTTGGGTTCACGTGAACGCGATGCAATGCCCGTCAGGCCGGGGCCAGTTCACTTAGGCCTCCGCCGCTACCCCTTGATACCGCTCATGACGACGCCCTGCACAAAGTACTCCTGAAACAGGAAAAACACAATGATCGGCGGCAACGTCGTCAAGACACTGCCACACATCAACAGGTGTTCCTTGGGCTCCTCCGTCATCCCGCCGGCCGTCTCGCGGAAGTAGTGGAGCCCCACAGAGATGGGGAACTTACTCGACTCATTGAGGTAGATCATCGGCTCAATAAACGAATTCCACTGGCCGATTCCAGAGATGATGGCGAGCGTAGCGATGACGGGCTTGCATAGTGGCATCAGAATCGTCGTAAAGATCCGTAGGTAGCTCGCCCCGTCAATGAGTGCAGCCTCATCAAAGTCTCTGGGAATCGTCTGTATGAACTGGCGTATCAGGAAGATCGCGAATGCGCCTCCACCGAACCAAGCGGGTACCCACAGCGGCCTCCACGTGTTGAGGAACTGCAGACCCGTCCACTCCCCGAACTTGAAGAACATGATGAATCGCGGAATCAGGGTAACCTGTGCCGGCATCATCATCGTACCGAGCGTAACTAGGAACAGGGCGTCTCTGAAGCGGTAGGTGAACCGGGCAAAGCTATACGCAACGAGCGAGCTTGTCAACACCGTGCCCAGTGTAGCAAGGCCTGTGATCACGACGGTATTATAGACCCACCGCCCGAAGGGCACCATGGTGACAGTCTGCACATAGTTGCTCCACCGCAACTCGGACGGGAACAGAGTTGGCGGCCAGTTGTACATCTCCCATGGGCCCTTGAGCGAACTCATGAGGGTATAGAAGTAAGGAAAGAAGAAGAGCAGCGCGAGAGCGGTAGATACGACATAGAGAATTGCAGTACGCACACCCTTCCGCCGGTTGGACCTGGTAAGCCGGTGAGTCTGCACTGCCAATGGCACTGTTGTCTCCATGCTAAACCGCACCTCCATAGTACACCCAGCGGTCGGATAGCCGTACGTTAGCGATCGTCAATGCCATGACGATCACCGCGAACACCCAGGCCAAGGCTGAACCGTAACCCATCCGGAAGTAGGAAAAGGATTGCTGGTAGATATGTAGTGCAAAGAACCAGCTCGCATAGAACGGCCCCCCATCGGTGGCAACCCAAGCTTGAGTGAATACCTGTAGGGCGTTGATGATACCCAGGACCAGGTTGAAGAACATCGCTGGGCTAATCATGGGCAGGGTGACATAGCGGAATCTGCTCCAGGGCCCAGCGCCATCGATGCTGGCAACCTCGTGCAGTTCCTGTGGCACCCCCTGCAAGCTGGCAAGGAAGATCAGCATGTTGTTCCCCCCAAGCCCTGACCAGAGACTCATGATAGCCAATGACGGGATCACTGTCTTGGGCGAGGTGAGCCAAGGGAAATCGCGCGGCCAGCCCAAGAAGCCAAGGGCATAGTTGAGCGGACCTATCTGCGGATTCATGAGCCACACCCAGAGCGTAGCCATAGCTACGGCGGGGGTTAGGTGTGGTAGAAAGAACAACGTCCTGAAGCCATTGGTGCCTCGAAGCCCCTGGTTGAGAAGCAAGGCCAGTAGAAGTGATCCCACTATTCCAGGTGGGACCGTAATAAAAGAATAGTAAAATGTTCTTAAAAGAGAAGGCCAGAATAATTCATCATCGGTAAACGCACGTGAATAATTGTCGATTCCAATCCATCTAGCAGGAGAAAGGATGTCGTATTCTGTAAAGCTCAGGGCTAAACATGCCAGCATGGGACCTGCAACGAAAAATACCAGCCCCAAGAGCCAAGGCGCTAGAAACGCATATCCCCATAGTGCCTGGCGCACTTCAAATGGGCTCTGCGCACCCACAAGGGTTGCCAATACCGAACGTCGACCAAGATGCATAGGTCGCTCTGCTGTATGCTCGAGAGGCTTAACTCCCACTAGTTCGATCCTCCTTGCCCGAACCACGGGCCTGCATCTGAGCCTAGTGATACTGTCAGCGCGAGACGGCGCTTCCGTGGTTGAGTGCGCACAGCCCTATCAGCGATGATGCCGGACACATCCTTCACGCCATGGGTGGGGGCGCAGCACGACCATAGCAACGTGCGAATGTGCACGCACACTACATCGTGCTGCGCCCCCGTTTATGCGCCCGCCCAGCCCGATTCCATTGACCTGGCGCACCCTACTAGCGCTCGCACTCCCAGCAATCGCTTATGGTCGAGGCTGATCCAACAGTTTCTGCATAGCCGACTGAGTGTGGTCGACCATCTGTGGCCAATCTTCATCACCATTCCAGTAAGGTGTGATGTGCTGCGCAAAGGTATCTTGTGCTTCCTGAGCGCGCACGTTGTATGGCATCGGATACGGATCGATGCCGGAGTCGAACCAATGCGCCGCAAACTCCATCGCCTTGCCGCTGGCCGGCCGCGACCACAACTTTTCACTGAACCACGCGGAGCGCCGCGCCATGCAGTGCAATGTACCCTCCGTACCAGCGTACACTGCCGGTTCAGGACTGGTCAGCCGAGCGGCCAGGAGACATGCCTCCTCGGGATGCTTGGTTTTGGCATAGACTCCCAAGGTGTTATAGGATAGACAGGAGCCGCGACAGCCATCGGGACCCTTGGGCCAAGGCACATAGAGCGGCTCAAATCTGTCACCGATTCGCTCGCGCCACGTCTCTGGCTGCCCCACCGTCCCACCGCGCGTGACCATCTGACCGGCGGTAAAGAGGTCGACGCCCTCAAGTTGTGTGAGTTCAGCATCCGTAGGCCGGTATCCTTCCACCCCCCAGCTGCGATACCATTCCAGCGCGGCCTTGACCCTCGGGAACTCATCGCCCAGTTGGCTCCGGCGCCCATCGAAGGACTGCAGCCAAGAGTCCTCGGAACTCCCGCCGGCCCCTGGCCCCCCTTCTGGCAGGCCCCACGTTCGAGCAACCTGAGTGAGGTAGAGTGGAGCCGTCATGCCATCGAGCTGTATGCCCCACACCTCGCGCGGCTTGGCAGCTTTGCGAATGATCTCCTCCCATTCCATGATGGTCCAGTCGCCCTCGATGGCGCCCTCTGGGAGCGATACACCCGCCTCATTCATGATATCCATGTTGAAGCCGACTACGGCGTTGCCAGCCGGGTGAACCACGGTGGGCAGGTAATAGAGTCTGCCATCGACCGCAAGTCTCACGTCCTCAACAACGCTTGGGAAGAAATCGTCAAACTCGATGTCGTGCGACTCTATGAAATCCTCGAGCTGAAGGTGGATATTCTTCCAGGCCAGATAGGGCTCCCAGCGGCAGTGCCCCGCGAACACATCCCACACCAGCCCTGTCGCCCCTTGTGCCAGAACCTTTTTGAACATCTCGGCATAGATGACATCCTCAACCTGGACAGTGATATTCGGGTTCTCCTCCTCGAACTTTTTCGCCCAAATCGCGTCAAAATCCCATTGATCGCCAGCGAACTTGCCCAGCCGGAGCGTTATTTTGTCTTTGGCCGGCACCACCTCGACAACCCGCGTTACCTCCTTCTCAACCTCTACCTGGACTTCCTTCTCCACCTCCACGGTTTCCTTGACGACCTTTTCCACCTCCACGACCTTGGGCTGGCAGGCCGCCGCAATCACACCGACTGCGCCAACCATAGTGGCCCGCAACAAGGCACGACGACTCAGACGCTGCTTCGACATGTTGGACCTCCCTGGTCACGACTACCGGCGTCTCCCTTTGCCCTTCTATCACGCGTTGGGTATAATTGTGTTCCCATCGCAGACCAATAGGGGCATCTGCGCTCATCGTATCGAATGCCTCACACAACCACT
>JAAZAN010000213.1 GCA_012514315.1 Chloroflexota bacterium | reverse complement strand
GGAGATCCGTGTCTGGTCGCACGACAAGATGGTACACTCAGTAGCCCTCCCACTGGAGGAGTTCAGAGTTCACCTTTGAACTGGAAATCCGGCCATAGGAGTTCACTTTTCAACTTTTCCTAACACCCTTTGAGCTGAGCCTGAGCCCAGCGCAGCCAACTTCGCCCGCAGCGTCGCGTTCTCCTCATGCAGTGCCTTATTCGATTTGGATAGCTCAAGGGCGCTCTCAAATGTCATGGCTCTCAGTTTACTACATCCCGTGGGAATTGTGAATGGCTGCAAGTTGAGGTGATTGCACACAATACGGGAAGGCGACAGTAGACTGAGGGCGCAGATGCAAGATGAGGATAACGGTCCATTTGCCCGACGTAGCGCCGAGACCGTACGGAATGCTACGCAGGGGCTCCATGCGGGACGTGGTGGGCGACACTTTCGCCGGCACGGGGTGCGATGGGGGGGCGACTCGGGATGTATGACACGGGAAGGCGGAGCTATCGGTGCAGTTTCTGAGATGTTGGCGGACATATATGGAGGGCATCAGATCTGTCACAGCTAGTCGGACGGATGTGGGTCGATTGGGCGAGAACATAGGCTAACTGAGCCAGCCAGCAGGAACAGTTGGCGGAAGGGGTTGATTGGAGTTCTGAGCGCCTTCCCGCTGCCTTTACAAATCGGGAAATATGAGGTACAATATCGGCCGATGATATGAAAGTAGAGTGGAGGAATTGAGCATTGGCTAACAAGAAATCAGCGATCAAGCGTCTTCGTAGTGCGGAACGCCGGCGTCTGCATAATCGTCAGTTTCGGGGGAGTGCACGCACTGCTGTTAAGAAGGCACGTGCGTTGATGGATGAGGGACAGATGGACGAAGCTCGCGAGGCTGTGCGCGTCGCGGCCAGTGCCTTGGATAAGGCGGCTGAGAAAGGTATTATCCACAAGAATAATGCGGCTCGGCGCAAGTCCCGACTTATGAAAGCGCTGAACCAAACCGATAGCGCGGCTGACTAGCTAGTAGCTGCCTGGGAGTCTACGGAATGAGAGCGCCGTTGTGCAACGGCGCTCTTTGTTGTATCATAGGTGGCCAGAGTCTGACGAGCGTTATGTCAGAGTATGACTGGCGCTTGTGATCCGATGAGTCTATGCAACATAAGATGATGGAGGTGCGAGATGCAGATAGGCGGCGCTGAGTTTCCTGATGGACTCTACTATGACAAGGTGCACAACTGGGCCCTCGTTGAGGGCAACACCGTGACCCAAGGACTCACTGACTTTGGCCAAAAGATCGCGCAGGAAATTGTGTTCGTTGAGGTGCCGCGAAGCGGGCGTGAGGTCAGTCAAGGCCAGACCTTCATGTCTATGGAGTCAGGGAAATGGGTGGGGCGCGTGGCAGCGACTGTGACCGGCACTATCACTGAAGTGAACGATGAGCTCGAATGGGAACCGTCGTTGGTCAATGAATCCCCGTACGGCGACGGCTGGATGGTCAAGTTTGAGATGTCGGATCCATCCGAACTAGACAATCTCTTCAGGGTAGATTCCGCTGAGTTCAAGGCCTTCATTGAGGAGGAGGCTGAGAAGTACAAGGATGTGTTGGGGTAGGCGATCCTTAACGGCCTGACCAGAGGGCGAGCAAGCTACTACTGCTGATCGAGCCGGGACAGCCGCTCTGGTCATGGCGCTGAAACAGCGACTCAACAAGGGCTGGTCGTGTCCAGCCCTTCGTTGTTATGGAATCGCAAGATGATACTGCGTCGATGGAGGAGTTGTTTATGAAGCTGAATCGTCTGGGCACTGTGTCTTGGGAGGACTCTCAACTGTTGTATCACGCTCAACCCCGCCTGGGACGAGAGGGACTCAATCTGTTATCTCCTGGGTCGCCCTACTTCTGTCTTGGGTATTTCCAGGATGCGGAGCAGGAAGTGGACGTAGAGTACTGCCGAGAACATAGCATCCCCATATTTCGCCGTGAAGTTGGCGGAGGCGCTGTGTACCTCGATGGGGAACAGCTCTTCTATCAGTTGATCATTCATAGGGACAATCCTCTTGCACCAGCCAGTCGCGATGCCTTCTATCGCAAGTTTCTTCAGGCCCCGATAGCGGCCTACCGAGCGCTGGGCATTCCAGCCGAGTACAAGCCCGTGAATGACATCCTGGCCAATGGGCGGAAGATATCGGGGAACGGGGTCGGTGAGATCGGCGAGTATATTGTCTTCGTGGGTAACCTGATCGTTGATTTCGATTACGAGACGATGACGCGTGTTCTCAAGGTGCCAGATGAGAAGTTCCGCGACAAGATCTTCACCACGCTGCAGAGTAATCTGACGACTATTCGACGAGAACTGGGCGCGGCGCCGGCGCGCGACGAGCTGTGGGACCTTATGGCGGCAAAGTTCAGTGAGGTGCTGGGTCCGATGGAGGTTGAAGCGACGATCGATCCGGACTGGCGAGCAGAAACCGATAGATTGGCCCAGACAATGCTGCGTGACGACTGGACCTATCGCAGCAGACGGGGATCAGGCCAGCGGGCCGTCAGGATTCGCTCTGGCGTGAATGTGCAGCACAAGGTTTTCAAGGCCCCCGGTGGCTTGATCCGAGCCACAGTTGAGGTCGAGGATGGCGTGATCGTCAGTGTTGCCCTTTCTGGAGACTTCTTCTTCTACCCTGCTGAGGCTCTGACTGACCTGGAGGCAGCCCTGACCGGCGTGCTGCTCGACGATGTAGAGCAGACAGTGGCCCGCTTCTATGAATCTCGCAGTATTGAGAGCCCGGGGATTACTCCCGCCGATATCGCTCAGACTATTCGTTAGTGCGTCATTGGGAAATCGGGAGCTCTGCGCGACGAGAGCCATTCTAGTTCGTGCGTGTGGCGCGATGGAACATGGAGGGCCTGGGAATGGTTAAGATGACCTTTCGGGAGATGAACCTGAATGTCTTCGAAGGTAGACCCAATTCCCGGGTCCTGTTCCAGCCTCGTGTGGAACCCTGGTATGATTGGCACAGGTCGTTCGGCAGCCTGCCCGAACGTTACCGGGAATTCGAACTGCGAGAGTTTCTCGACGATCTTGGGCTCTCGATGCGTTATATGCACTACTACACAGGAAATCCGGATCCGGTCGTGCGCTGCCTGTCTCCTGCGGTGAGGGTCCACGAGCAGTTTGGTGATGCAATAGGTGCGCGCGTGTACGAGACTCCTTATGGCGACCTGATCGAGTCTTACAAATTCACTGTCGATCGAACGTGGCGGGAGGTGGGATTTCCCGTTCGCGAGGTAGCCGACTTGAAGAAGCTGGTCTGGTTGTTCGAAGAGATGACGTATCATTTCTCGGAGTCAGCATTCGAGCAGGGCAGCTCATATATGGGTGGGCGTGGCATCCCCCAATTCTGGGTGCCCAAGAGCCCCTATCAAGCTCTCGTTCAACAGTGGATGAAACTCGATGACTTCATCTACGCTCTCGCTGACGCACCTGGGGAGATCGAACGAGTTATGCAGGCGATCGATGTCTCGTATGATAGCCTCTACGAGGAGATGATCGTCAGCGGAGCTGTGCAGATCGTCAACTTTGGCGAGAACCTGCACGAGCAGCTCTTGTCCCCACGTTACTTCGAGCGTTATTTCATCCCCTTCTACGAACGGCGTGTGGGCCAGTTGAAGCGGGCTGGGATCTACAGTCACGTCCACATCGACGGCTATTTTCGGTCGCTTCTGAAGTATTTGAAGGATCTTCCCTTCGATGGTTACGAGGCGTTGACGCCGTTGCCACAGGGCGACGTCGCACTAGAGGAGATCAAGGAGTACATTGGCGACAAGGTCCTGTTGGATGGCATCCCAGCGGTAATGTTTCTGTCGTCCTATACTCCGGATGCCCTCATGGCGACCGTAGAACGAGTGGTTGGATTGTTCCATCCACGCCTCATCCTCGGCGTGTCCGACGAAGTCCCGCAGGGCGCCGGTGACAACGCCATAGCGCGGTTGCGCATGGTGTCGGATTGGTGCCGCGACTACGCCGCTCCGAGTCACTGATGGATGCAGATTCCGCTGTGCAACGGAATGACCTTAGCGAAATTCCGTTGCCATTCCTGGAGTAACGCCTTCACTTGTTGAGCGACATGCGTCTGGTTGCTTAGCTTCAATTCATCGATGTACGCGTCGATCAGTTCGTGCAGGTGATTACCATCGCCGCTGTCCGTTGGGCATAGCTCTACTTGTGCTCCCTTGGCCAGTCGCCTCTGGAATGCCTCCCAATCCAGGTTGAACTCGGGTTGCAGTCGCCGGTAGAGCACGCCGCCGGTCATGCCTGCGCACTTCCAGGGCCCCGGGTCGCCGACCACCAGGACACGCTCTGCCGTCATATATTCGCATAGAAACCCCTTGACGTTCGCAGTCGCGCCCAGGTTGCCCAGTGAGTCATTCAGCGCACCGGCAATCTCTCCACCAATGATCACGTCTGCGCCCGACAGGCGGACACAGGCCCGGCTGTCCGCATTGCCCTGGACGATGATCGTTCCCCCCGTGGCTCGATAACCCAGTCCTTTGCCGACGGAACCGTCAATGCGGGCACCTTCGTGGTTGAGTCCCTTGAGGATGACCACACGCCCGCAGTCCAGCACCTTGCCTACGCCATCCTGTGCACCGCCCTCCACAACGATCCTGATAGGGTCGCGGTTGAATGCACCGAGCCCATTGCCCGGCACGCTGCTCGCATAGAAGCGCAGTGTGGCACTCTCCAGTACCGGTCTGGACGAGCATCCGTCGCCGTTGTGCACCACGGGTGGGTGCCAGGTTTCGGCCTGCCCCCCGATGCCGTTGTGTCCAGCGCGCGGTCCATGGCGGCGCTCGATCTCGTGAAGCGGGCAGAGGCTCATCACGCCCGTCACCTGCCAGAAGAAGGGTTCCTGCGCACGGGCCATGCGCCCCAGTGCCTCAGTGCGGGTCGCACCGGCTTGTTCTAAGAGTAAGTCAGCGCCCGTTGCTGCGATCAGGGCTAGCATCCGGTCCTGCCATCTACGTACGTGTTCGGGTTCTTCGACGGGAACCATGAAGTACCCGACGAAGAATCGCCGGTCCTCCGATAGCCAGGCGGGTCTGCCGGCATCCTCCAAAGCGGCTGCCCACAGTTGGCGTGGGATGTCCGTCAGGACACCGCATCCGTCGCCCTCGCCGTGGATATCACCGCAGCGATGCTCCATCTTACCCAGCGCCTCTATGGTCCGCTTGAGGTTGCCGTGGGTTGCCTCGCCTCCCCTGCGAATCGACGCAATGATCGCGCAACTATCGTGCTCGTCGATCATGGGTCCCTGTGCGAGACCGCTGGAGTATTCAGCAGTCATCCTCTCCTCCCCCTCACGATGCGCACAAGTCGGCGTTTCCGGGGTCAACTGGAGTGCGCTGAACAGAGCGCAGCCCCATCTCGGTTGGGAGATACAAAGAGGCCTCCCGATCGGGAGGCCTCTTTGCGGTAAGACTTTCACAGGGCGGATTTTTAGTTCTCCTCCCACGCAGGAAATCCCTCGCCTGTAGCCGAGGGGTACATAGCAGCACCCATATCGTGGAGAACCAGAGACGATTGTGTCTTCATAGTCTACCCGAAGCCGTTCTCGGGCTCGCAAGTGAATTACGAGCCAGTTTGCCGCAGATCTGCGTTTCTGTCAAATTGAATCCTCTGGTCTTCGGACATGATTTGGTACAATGAGCGAGGGAGCCTCAAAGCCGATAGAACAGGTTGGACATTACTATCTATTGGCAGGATGATCCCGGAGCGATTGGCGCCCCTCATTGGCGCCACTTTGGATGCTGACTTGTCGATTGCCTGTGGCCCCGACCCAAGTCAGGTCTGAATCTCAGAGGTCGGCCTGTGATGCCGCTGGAAATCCGCCTCGCCAGCAGGTTCCACAGCTCCGATCAGCGACCATGGCCCTGCCCACGTGATGTTCACCCGGGCCAGCTTCCCTATCCATTTGCGGTCATCCTCGAAGAAGACGAGTTTGTCGGTACGGGTACGCCCCCACCAGCGTTCCTTCTTCTTGCCTTCGACGAGTATCTCGACAGATTGACCCAAGAGGCAACCATTGATCTCGCCTAAGATTCCCGATTGCAGTTCGTCGAGGGCCTTACGACGACGCTCCTTTTCCTTACGGGGTACGTCGTCCGGGAATCGACGACTGGCGAGTGTCTGCGGGCGGGGTGAGTAGCGCGCGATGTGTGCTTTGTCGAGCTGCAGTTCGGCCAACAGATCGTACGTATCTTGGAACTGGGCCTCGGTCTCGCCTGGAAACCCGACGATGATGTCGGTGGCGATGGATACGCCGGGGATACGCGCGCGCAGGCGCGCGACCAGGCGACGATAGTCTTCTACTGTGTAGCCGCGTCGCATGCGTGCCAGTACGTCGTCATTCCCGGCCTGTACCGGCACTTCGATGTGCTCGCAGACCTTGGGTAGTTCGGCGACGGCGTCGATCAGTTCGTCGTTCATCCAGGCGGGATGCGATGTGAGAAACCGGATGCGGGTCAGGCCATCGATTTCGTGCACCCGTCGTAGCAGCGATACGAGAGGCGTATTACCTGCAACGTACTCGGGTTGTTCCTTGAGATCGTAGCCGTATCGGTCCACGATCTGTCCAAGAAGCGTGATCTCCTGAACGCCTTGGTTGACCAAGGCTCTAGTCTCTCTCACAATATCGTCAACGGGACGACTCCGCTCGGCCCCGCGCCGATAGGGGATTATGCAGTAGGAACATGCGTGCGAACACCCCAGGACGATTGGTACGTAGTCTGATACAGGACAAGCGCCACTGTGCGAGAATGATGGTCGGTCGCCTTGTGCACAGCCGGTCCCTGACGCGACTCGCCTACCCGGTTCGAGGTCGCGCTCATCGACGAGACCACGGGCGCTGAGGTGCTGCAGGAGCGGCGTGGGATCGGAAGGTGGCATCAATACATCAACCCACGGAAAGCGCTCGCGGAGCGGAGTTGCATCGCCCACACCGACTAAACACCCCATGAGGCCGACTATGAGTTCAGGATGGCGATCCTTGAGCGGCTTGAGGCTGCTGAGGCGTCCATACACTTTGTCCTCGGCCGATTGCCGTACTACACAAGTGTTCAGTATGATGAGGTCAGCATCGTCGATATGCTCTGCTGGAGTGCTCCCTGCGGACTCAAGTGCAGATGCTAGGCGTCGCGAGTCAGCCTGGTTCATTTGGCAGCCGATTGTCCAGACGAAGTGTTTCATCTCCTTATTCTATCGCATGGTCTGGCATCGTCAAGGAGGGGGGCGATCCGGTGAATCGGGCAGCTGGCAAAGGCCTCAGTGGAGGGTGGCTGCGGGTTTAACAAGACCGCGAACATGTGGTAGACTCCCGTTCAGTGTGTGGCGTATTTCTGTCCAACTGTGGGGGGGGGATATTCTCACAGTGTAGTTTGGAATCGGCCGGACTGACGCCAAATCCAACAGCCTCTTAGGTCAAAGGAGGAATGGGATGCTGGACGAGCTGAGACGAATTGCCGCCACGGTAGGTGAGAGAAAGGGCTGGGACTTTTCCCAGATGCGTGACGCGCGCGAGCCGACGCCCTGGGACTACGTGGATGTCGTTCGTCAGTATCTCAGATCTGGTGACAAGGTGCTTGACATGGGCACCGGCGGTGGCGAGAAGTTGTTGTCGTTAGCGTCACATTTTGGTCAGGGTGTTGGTACCGACATCGACCCTATGATGGTTGAGACTGCGCGAGAGAATGTTCCAGCTTCGCTCAAGGACAGGGTGTCATTTCTGGTGATGGCCAACGAGGCGTTGCAGTTTCCGGACTGCAGTTTCGATGTAGTGTTGGATCGTCACAGCACGATATGTGTTTCGGAGTCGGCACGTGTTCTGCGTCCCGATGGCTACTTTATCACTCAACAGGTGGGCAAATACAACACGCGAAGCATATTCACCGCTTTCGGATGGGACTGGCGCAGCTTTGGCCCTGGCTGGTGGGTTGATCTACTGGAACTAGCGCGGAACTTCGAGCGAGCCGACTGTACGGTGATTGTCCAGGCTGAGTACGATGTGCGGTACTGGATCGAGGATGTTGAGTCGCTGATGTTCTGGCTCAAGGCCGTACCGCTCCCAGAGGTATTCGATATCGAGAGACACTGGGAATGCGTCGCGGGGCTGTTGCAGAATTGCCGTACGGGTATGGGGATTGAGACGAATGAGCATCGTATACTGCTGATTGCAAGGAGGAACGGGTGATGCTGAGGGGAGCGGACTCGGAGATAGCGCAGAGTATCAGCATTGAGATCCAGCCTACACGAACTCTGCCGGAGGAGGTGCAAAACCACATTGGTGAGTGGATGCACCGGATATTCGCTGGGATGGACGTTGGCATTGAATGGGCTGGAGGTGATTGGTCGATTCTGGTGCATGTCAACGGTGAGCTCGTCAGCCACGTGAACATCGTCGATCGCGTGGTCCGTGTCGGTGGTCGCGATGTCAGGCTAGGTGGGATCGGCAATGTGGCGACTCTGGAAACCTGGCAGGGTCGTGGGCTGGCGAGCATAGGGATGCGGACAGCACAGGCATTCATGTGTGATGAGCTCGGCGTCGATTTCGGCCTCCTGCTGTGTGAAGAAGACCTGATACCGTTCTACCGTCGACTGGGCTGGCAGGTGGTGAGCGAGCCGGCTGTGGTGGATCAGCCTGGCGGGAAGGTCACGCTGCACCACATTGTGATGGTGATCTCTTGTCAACAGAGTGAATGGCCTTCAGGCGCCATAGACCTGTGTGGGTTGCCCTGGTAGATTGCCGGCTGACACCGGTAGCGCTCCCCGCGTGTGGACGGGCGTTCGCCTGTCTCAGGATTGTGCTGGAAAGCGTGGGCGCTACCGGTTCTCCAATCGAAATCCGTGTCCACGTACAGTGACAATGTAGTTGTAGTCAGGATCAATCGCTGCAATGCGTTCGCGCAGGCGTCGGACCAGCGCATCGATGGCCTGCTCGGAGATTCCCTGCGCCTCTTCCTCAGACCAGACGACCTCGACGACTTCATCTCTGGATACGACGCGATCGGCGTTGTCATACAGCAGCTCAATCAACCGGTACTGTGCCAGTGAGAGCGGCGGTGTCAGTTCGTGCCCGCCAACGAACACTCGCTTGGCGTCCTTGTCGATCGAGATGCCTCGATCCGGACCGTCTAGCTCGAGGGGCACTGTGGCGTCCGCTCCTACAAAACCCATCTTCAGGCAGAGGGCGATCTGAATCTCATCACCGTCTCTGAGACGGTAGGGAGTTCCGCGAACCTCCTGGCCATTGACGTACGTACCGTTCTTGCTACCCAGATCGTGCAGTAAATATCCGTGGTCATCACGCTCGATCTGTACGTGGCGGCGTGAGATCTGACGTTCTGGTATGGTGATGTCGCAATCTGACCCGCGTCCAATAACCAGCCGCTCTTGATTGATCAACCAACGCTGTCCCGCCATGCTGCCTTCGTAGATGACCAGCATAGGCATCTCCTCACGCGTCATCGGCACCTCCTTGACAGAATAGCTCATCTCACATATGATCAGATGGAATCCTAACGGAGCGAGTTAGTCAGACTGTGGCACGTTTGTTGGAATCCGGGATAGTCCTTCGTGGACGATACAAGATCATCTCTCCTGTTGGTCAGGGCGGGATGGGCGCGGTCTATCGAGCGGAAGACCTGCGTCTTGAGGGACGCGTGTGCGCGGTCAAAGAAGTGTGCCCAGATCCCGAGGCCACGCCGGAAGCGCTGAGCCAGGCGAAAGAGCAGTTTCACCGCGAAGCCTTCACGCTTGCACGGCTTGACCATCCCAATCTTCCCAAGGTCTCCGATACGTTCAGTGAGGGGAATCGGGAGTACCTGGTGATGGACTTCGTCGGTGGGCAGGATCTTCAGCAGGCTCTGGAGGAGACGACCCATCGCGGTGGCTTTTTGGACGAGAATACAGTGCTGCAGTGGGCCGACCAGATTTGCGCTGCGCTTGCGTATCTCCACAGTCAGGATCCGCCCGTGTTGCATCGCGACATCAAGCCCGGCAACATCAAGCTGACAGATAGCGGGCTGATCAAGCTGGTCGACTTCGGTCTGGTTAAGCTGCTGGCGTCCGATGATTCCCATACGGTCACGGTCCTGCAGGGACGGGGCACCGTAGCCTATACGCCCCTGGAACAGTACGGTGGTGACACTGGCCACACCGATGTGCGCTCGGACATCTATTCGTTGGGAGCCACGCTTTATCATTTGTTCACGGGACGCCTGCCGGCCAATGCCAAGCAGCGATTCTTGAATCCAGATGCTCTTGTTCCGCCGCGAACCATCAATTCGCGGATATCTCCTAGCACTGAACGCGCCATTCTATCGGCCATCGCGATGCATCCTGATGATCGTCCTACTACGATCGCCGCCTTTCACGACATGCTGCACACCAACATCATACCGCCTTCGCTGCTTCCCCTGGTTCCGTCGCCGGGTGAATGGAAGCAGGCTCTCGCCGATAATCGAGGCTTGTTGGCTACGGTCGCAGTGCTCCTCACTTTCGCCGTACTTGTGACTATCTTCTAGGCGCCTCTTCTCAGGCCGTTCTGCGTCTTCCAAGCAACCAGACCAGTGCCAGCGACACAGCGCTGCCAACCAATGCGACCCATCCCGCTGCCCAGCGACCGATATGCTCGTGCAACCAGCGGGCCCCTGGTGGGTTGATGCCATATACGAGATACACAGCCAGGCCACCGATGGTGCTCCACAAAGCGAACCTCAGTGCGACACTGGTTGGTTCGCCCTCAAGTCGTGCGACGTAGTAGGCAACTCCACTTACAACCAATATAGTTACCACAGCGATCAACAGGTCCAAGACCCCGATGTTTCCTTGCACGGACTCGTTGTTCCTCCCGCTGTCAGGTGTCGGAGTGGTCTGCAACGGTGTCAGCGTAATCGGCGCCACCACGCGCGTCGGCGTCCGAGTCGGCACAGGTTCGGTGGGGCGCGGGGTAGGGGTGATGGGCATAATCGTCGCGGCTTCCCCCTCCTGGATTGTGACCTGCAGTACCAGTGTACGAGGGTATGCGTCCGACTGGATGAATATATTGAGCTGGCCCGTCCGCTCCAGGATCACCGAGGCCTCAGCAATTCCAGCCTGAGTCACAGCCGTGACGGACCGCTCCAATCCTTCTTGCGGATAGGTCAGAATGAACTGGACCGGCGTGCCATCGGGAACCTGGTGGCTGTTGCGATCTACGATCACGCTGGTGCGCAGTTTGAGCTCGTCACCGACCTTAACCACCGGGGCCTCTGGTGTCGGCTCGCCCTCGGGTGTTGGTGCACCTGTGTAGACAGATATGATCTGATTGGGATCGGCCGAAGTCCTGGCCAGAAGGTTGTAGCTGATACCCGTCACGTCGACCGGCGGCTTACCGACTGGTGTGGTCTCACCAAATAGCACGCGTACAGATGTCTCAATGGCCCGCGTGATGTGCGTGTAAGTTACCAGGTAGACGTTCAGCTTACTGACCTCAGTCGCGTCCAGGTAATAGGGAGCACCGTAGGCGAGGACCACAAGATTGGGGTGACGCAGCTCGTCGGCCTCCTCGCTCAGGAAGCGGCGCACGACATTCGATTGCGGGCGATTGGCGCTTGGGTTGAGCATCGCGAAGATGATCCAGTCTGCGTCCTGCAGTGCCTGCCGCACAGGGCTCACTCCGACGGGGGTGGAGACCTCTGACTCATCAACGGATGGAGTCGGCGTCGGGGCCGGGGGAGGGGAGTTCAAGAAGTCCTCAAGCTGTGTGAAGGTGAAACTGGTGATGCGACGCGGGTCGATCTGGCCAGTCGTGTTCGGACCGTAGAATCTCGAGATTGTCTCCTGCAACGCCTGTGGTGGGATGATTGGGACTGACTCGCACGTTGCGCAGGGAGTTATCTGAGCATCGTCCGTGAAAATGACGATGCGATCTTCAGCAACAGGCGGGGCAGGAAGTAGATCGGGCGACGGCGGTGACAGCAGGGTGATCCCCTGACGAATCACGGCCGATAGAGACTCATTCTGTCCGCCTATCTCGTCATGCAGGGTGGCGACATTGGGGGTCGAGGCTGCCTGGTCAAACTGGTCATCATAGAGCCTCAGCTTGAGCTTCAGAATGCGAGCGACTGCCGCGTCCACGAGAGCCTGGAAGGCCGGCTCGCTGTCATACTTCTCCTGGAAGAATTGGATGGTCGATTTGACTGCGTCAACCTGGGTTTGCCAATCATCTCTCTGCCGGAATTGAGAGAGCAGTAATACGTCGTTGCCTGCCAGGAAAGCCTCCTGGGCAATACGTCGATGGTTGAAGCTCTCGCCGCTGGGGTCGTAGAAACGGCGCAGCGCTCGCACGCCCAGACTGTCGGACACGGTAATGCCACCTTGTTCTCGCCACGGCACCAGCTCTGGAAGGGCGAGTAATCGCTGCAGCACCTGGCTGTCAACGCTGATCGGCCGCGTGGTGACGAATCGTCCTCCCTCGAGACCGCGCAGACGAATGTGGGATACCAGTACTCCGTCGGGATGCATGAGCACATCGGCGGCCTGCGCAGCAGCGAAGAAGGGGGCCAGATCGACCTGTCGAAGCTCCTCCAGCGTGCGCTGGACCGTGGGGACTTCTTCGTCCAGCGAGCGATCGGAGGCCCCCAGTCCGGGGAAGTGTTTGGCGATCACAGCGACCTCGCCGTCTGCGCCGGTATGGACGCCCTCGATATAGGCCTTTCCCATCTCGCCAACCCAGAACGGCTCTCCCCCGTATGTTCGCACTCCCAGGTCGCCTGTACTTTCTGGACGCGGGGTTTCAAGCACATCGAGCGACGGTCCAATCAGCATATTGATCCCAAGGGTGCTGAGTTCCCGCCCTGTGGTTTCCCCTACAGCGCGGGCCGAGTTGGTGTCCCATGTCGCTCCCTGCGCCATCGCCGAAGGCAATGGTGTGGTGCCGTTACTGATCCCGGTGTAGGGTGCGCCGTTGCCTTCGTGGTTGACTGCAATGAACAGAGGGACGAAAGGATCAATGTCGATCTCGGCTCCGACTGTTGTAGTCAGGGGCTGCCTGGCTGACCATGAAGTCTGCTGAAGCTGGCTGACGAGGTTGGCCACCTGAGTCAGTGTGTCACCCTCGTTATCAATATTGCCGTTGGATGGCAAGAGTAGCACGCCGCCGATCTGATAGTCGCGGATCAGTTCAGCAATGAGTGCGTCTTCCGTGACCTCGGCGCCGGGAAACGTCACCATGAAGAGCTGGCCGACCTTGGCAGTCGTCGACATCTCCGCCATCAGTCGGCTGACTTCATCGTCCTGCGGCTCCTGTGCCCGTACTGAGGCAACAGAGGCAGGCGTGAACAATACACTGGCCACCAATGCCAGCGACGCGAGTATATTGACATATCTGAACATAGTGCTGTGCCACGAGTATTGTACCCGAAATGGGTCGAAAGGCAATGAAAAAGCCCGGCCTCTAGGCGAGGCCGGGCTCTACGCACGGTAATGGGGGATCTCGGTTGCGTCGTTTACGGCTGGACCATAGACTTCCAGGGCCCCGATCGTTCCAGGATGCTATCCCTCGCCCGTCTTCTCTTTCCCGACTTCCTGGTCCTCTTCCTCGTTATCCTCCCATCCGATGATCCAGACGCATAGACCTGCCAATCCTATGGTTGCGATGATCAATGCTGCCCATTGACCGGCGAGCAGTCCTACATCGCGAGCGGACCAGATCAGGATGGCGACCATGCCCACTGCCAATACAAACCAGGCTGCCAAGCGTGGATGCTGGCTGATGAATTGTTTGATAGCTGTCATACTACTTTCATACCTCCAACCGTCATATCGGGCGCAACACTCGTTCGTCGCGCAGCTTGCGTACAAACATCCGACCGGTGGTACTCACTCCTACCTCCAGTGCAGCATCCTGCCAGGCCCGTGGGAGATCCGCAACAGTGTGAAGCTCGTAGCCAAGGGCGCTCCAGAAAGGCGTCATACTCTCGGGATCTTTGAACGGGATCAACAGGATAGCTGTCTCACACTGGAGTTCGCGGGCGGAATTCTCCATCGCGGTTAGCAGGGCTGGCCCGACGATATGGAATAGCCCCGCCGGCATCACGAGGAAATCGGTAATCCGGGCAACCAAGTTCTCCACCTGCCATCCAAGCAGACCTACGATCCGGCCGTCGGATTCTGCGATGAGCAGCCCGGCTTTACCGAAGTGTATCAGTATTTCCTCGCGCGTGATAGCTCTGCGTAGCGGGTGTGCCCGACTGACGAATGCGGCGATCTGTGCGGCATCTGAAGCGCCGGCCCGACGGATGTGAGCCTCTGCCTGCGTGTCGATATTCGCGTGCTGTGAGAATGGTACGGACGAGAGAATCAACCGACCCCCTGTTGATTTGGCCTGCTACTGTATGCGAATGCCTGGCTCACAATCGCTGCCATTATACCTGATATGCCCATCACATCCAACGCGAAAGCCCGATCGATTCAGCGCAGTCTGAACCTGTGCCTCTGTCGAAGCGATCGTGCTCGACGTGTCGATGATGACGTCGGCGCGAGACAGCTTGTCAGCCTGAGAGGGCTGCGCATCGATCCGCATCTCGGCCTCCGACTTACTGAGACCACGCCCATCCATCAGACGAGCGATCTGCTGTGAGCGTGGACAGATTGTGATCCATACCTGGTGGCAGATATCAACCAGATTCGACTCGACCAGCTTAATGGCCTCGACAACAACGATCACCGCAGCGCTCTCGCTGACGTGCTGCTGTATGCGGTTGATCGTCGCAGGATGGACGATGGCCTCAAGTTGC
Source organism: Chloroflexota bacterium (assembly GCA_012514315.1). Taxonomy (GTDB): domain Bacteria; phylum Chloroflexota; class Anaerolineae; order B4-G1; family B4-G1; genus JAAZAN01. The sequence goes on along the minus strand of JAAZAN010000213.1, from coordinate 6,343 downwards.
ATCATAGCGTCGGGATCGGAAAAGACAACGGCGCCGAGCAGTCGGCGGTCGATCTCGCCATCCGCCCGAAGAATGCCTGCACCGAATATCTCGGTGATCCTCTGGCGGACATGCGCATCTTCCCGCATCACGGCATGGGCAACTTTGTCGGCGTCGATCACCTCAGCTCCCAACTGGCCAAGCATGCCTGCCACCGTGGACTTGCCCGTGGCAATATTCCCGGTGATGCCAATTACCATCGACGTTCGCCGGGTGTTCATTCGGCAAGCGCGGTCCATGCCGCGAGCGTCTCGTTGAGTTCGGCTTCGGCTGCCTCGTATTCAAGCCCCAGTTGTGTGACGTGATCGACCGCCTGCTGCGTGCTGGCTACGCTCAACTGTCTTTCCAGCTCAGCCATCCGGGCTTCCAGCGAATGGATTCGATCTTCCAGCTCCGTCCGAAGCCGGGCCTGTCGTGTGACCTCCCGTTGAGCCGCGCGGCGGGTCTCACGGTCGGTTCGGGCGTCATCATCGGCCAGTGCCCTATCCTGCGCTGATGCTCGTTCGCTGCGCTGTTGATCCCATTGGCGATATGCCTCGTAGCCCTCAGGAAAAACTCGCACTGTGTCTCGGTCGATCACCCAGACGACGGTAGCGATCTGGCTGATCAGGTAGCGGTCGTGCGTGACGATCAACAGAGTGCCATCGAAGTCAGTCAGGACCTCTTGTAAGACTTCCTGAGACGGAATATCCAAGTGATTTGTGGGCTCGTCCAGAAGCAGGAAGTTGGCGCCCTGAAGGGCCAGTACCGCCAACGCTACACGGGCCTGCTCGCCGCCTGACAGCATGCCTACTTGCTTGAACACGTCGTCCCCCGAGAACCGATAGCTCCCAAGCAGGCTGCGAGCCTGACTGATGGGCATATTGGCTGTATCGAGGATGGTGTCGAGAACTGTCTTCTCAAGATTCAGGTCGGCATGGCCCTGTGCGAAGTAACCCTGCCTGACATTTGCCCCAAGCCGCAGTTGACCTGAGAGCGGCGAAAGCTCCCCCATAATGGTACGCACGAGAGTGGTCTTGCCAGACCCATTGGGGCCTACCAGGGCAACCCGCTGGCCCCGCCAGATCTGAAGCTCCTCGACCTTGCAGAGTGGCTCTTGAGCGCTATAGCCCACCCTAAGATCATAGAGACCGAGAACTAGATCGCCACTTCGCGCCACGCGGCCCAGAGACAGATGTAGAGGATTGTAGTCACGGGGCGCTTCGATTCTCTCGATCCGATCTAGACGTTTCTGCCGGCCCTTAGCCTGTCGAGTGAGTTGTCCCGCTATGTTCCGGCGGATAAAATCCTCCGTTCTGCTGATCTCCTCCTGCTGTCGCTCGAACTCAGCCATCTGACGCGCAGCATTCTCCGTCTTCTGGGCTGAATAGGCTGTGTAGTTTCCCCGGTAGGAGACGAGGTGTCCCCAGGCCAGTTCCCATACCCGATCGATGACTGAATCGAGGAAAGCGCGATCGTGCGCTACAACCACCAACGCGCCGATCCATGCCTTGAGGTAGTTCTCCAACCACTCGATGCCCTCGATGTCGAGGTAGTTCGTCGGCTCGTCGAGAAGCAGAATATCCGGTTCCTCGAGCAGTCGTTGTGCCAACAGAGCGCGGGTCTTCTCGCCACCGCTAAATTGAGCTATGGGGCGATCAAATTCATCGCGTTCGAATCCCAAACCCGAGAGCACGCGCTGGACTTGATGCTTGTAGGTATAGCCGCCTGCCAGCTCGAAGGCCTCGAGGGCCGCTCCATATCGCTGCAGCAGGTCTTCGTCATAGCCATCACCGCTGGCCATAATGCCTTCCATATGACGGAGGTCGCGGGCTTGTGTTTCCAGGTTCGCGAATACCTCCAACATGGCATCCCATAACGATCCACGGCCAGAGAAATCGGCTTGCTGAGGCAGGTAGCCGATCTTGAGGTCTTTGGCCCTATGAACAGCGCCGGTGGAGGGTGTCTCCAGTCCCGCAATGATGCGCAACAGCGTTGACTTGCCGGATCCATTGGGGCCGACGAGGGCGATCTTGGCGCGGTGCGGTACTTCCAGCGTGACATTGTCGAAGATGTCCTGGGCTCCGTATGATTTGGATAGGTTGTGAGCTGTGAGTATTGGCATCAGACCAATCCTATGCCGTTTCGCGGCGTCGGTACGATGATTCAGGGCATCATTATACCATGGGCGAGGGGTGAGATGAAGCGCGCAGCGCTTGTCAACGGTGGGGTTCCATAGTACATTTACTCCTGGCTATTCGACCGTTTCGTTCGTTCTGTGTGGCGCCTTAGGCCGGGCGACGAGTTAGACTGGGGAAAGGAGATCTGTGCTATGCCTACCAAGCTAGGGCCTCACGTGCTGCGGGCTGCCCAGAACGTGCTGGAATACATCCATGCGGGTGTTCCAGTCGTCAAGTTTGTCGGTGATTGGGGAATGGCGGAGAATCTGCAGGACGACGTGCTGATCATTGGCCGGCAACACCAGTCGTACGATGCGCAGCTGCAGAAAGCTGGCGGCAAATCGCCGCTTGACGCTGCGCGGCAGTTTGTCACCGATCAGCTGGCTCGTTATCGGACCAATCCACGCATTGTCTACTGGGAGGGACATAACGAACCAGTCTGGAATAGCCTTGATGACATGGCATGGTACGCTCAGTTTGAGATAGAGCGCATGCGACTGATGACTGGACATGGTCTGAAGTGTGTGATCGGTAACTTCGCCACTGGCACGCCACCACTTGACCTGTGGCCTGCATTTCTGCCGGCTCTCCGTGCCGCTCGTGAGTATCAGGCTATGCTGGGACTTCACGAGTATAGCTGTCCGTGGATGTGGTGGATGACAGGAAAGCACCAGATCGATCCTACGGAGGATCAGGGCGATGAAGGTTGGACCACGCTCAGATACCGCAAGGTCTATCGGCGTTACCTGAGCCCACAAGGGCTGGACAGTGTGCCGCTGGTCATTACTGAGTGTGGTATTGACCCGATGGTGAACCCCAAACCCAAGGGAGCCCCTGCTGGCGCCTGGACAGGTCTGGGGACGTTCTGGAGGAATCAGAACGACGAGAAAGACAAGGCAGACTTCTACTTTCGGCAACTGGTCTGGTACGATCGTGAACTCCAGAAAGATGACTATGTCGTGGGGGCGACCGTTTTCACGTGGGGCAATACGGGTTCGCCCTGGTCGGATTTCGACGTGGCTGGCACGCCGGTCGCTCAGAAGCTCATTGCCCACACCAAGGCGGATCCATCCTCAACTCCCTTCGAGTATCCGTCTGGGGGGGCGGTCGAGCCCCGTGGCCAGCCTCGCATTCAGTACGACCGAGAGTATGTGTTGCTGCCACCCGCCGCTGATGCGGCCTGGGCGCGTGCGGTTGTCAAGGGGGGGTGGAACACCCGACGGTACACTATCGGGGGTAGCGCTGATGATGCCGGCATAGGAGACCTCGACTCACGATCGGTGGTCGCGGTGAATCCACAGGACTGGCCGGGTCCACTGAGCCTGGAGGATTTCTTCCGACAGTACTATCCTGGTGTGGAGTACAGGGAGATAATTGCTGTCACACCAGAAGAACTGATGGTGAAACTGTCTAGCTTCTAGTCGACGTGTCGTCAGAGATTGATCTGTTTTTCTAGGGAGAACTGTTGCCCCCGAAGAAATGGGACAGTAGACCCTGGATCAGTGGCCGGATTGGACAGAATGCGCCCTGGATGGGTATGTCAATACCATCCATACTCGAGACAGGCGTGATACATGGCCACGACGTTCTCGGCGGGTCCCACGGCCTGTATATTGTGGCAAGGCGCCAGAATGTAGCCACCGCCATCGCCCAGAACTCGCAGGTTGTCCATGACTTCCTGGCGAACCTCATCGATGGTGCCGAACGGTAACGTGTACTGGTTATCCACCGCTCCGTGAAAGACGACCTGATCCCCGAAGTCTCGATTGAGGCTTTCCCGATCCATGTTGTTCGACCGCCATTGAATGGGGTTGAGAATATCGATGCCGGCTTCAATCATATCGGGTATGATCCGGCGACAGTTGCCGTCGTTGTGGTGAAACACGAACGCTCCCGCCTCATGCGAAAGATCGATCATCCGCTTCATCCGGGGCACCAAGAACTCGCGGATGTGTGCTGGGGAGATCATCAGGTCGTCCTGACCGCCCATGTCCTCAGCGACGTATGTGAGCATGACCTGGCCTGGGATCTGTTCAAAGATGCGCACCGTGTTCTCGTACGCGAGATCGAAGAGTTTGTCGAGGCAGTAATGGACGATCTCTGGGTTGAGCACGAGATCCATCAATGCCTGCTCCTGGCCGCGCAAATTCTTGTAGATCAGGAACGGCTCGGAACCGCCTCCACGAATGGGGTGAGTCTCGTAGCCCCTGACCTGTTGGGCGATGTCATCGTACACCCAGAAGTCTGGATCGGGCCATATGTAGTTGCGCTCAATCTCGTCGACCGAGCGGTAAGTGGCCAGGGGGTGGTATACGCATTCAGAGTAGATTCCCGTGCCGTAATCGACATCCTGATAGCGACATCCGAACACGTCAGTATGCTCGGGCAGTTTGGGGCCCTCGTACCGTGGTGTTGCATGCACGACGAAGTCGATGTGCAGCAGGTTGAGCGCCTCCTCCAGAAGCTCGCGGTCGCCTCGGTCGAGATCGGCAATGATACGCCGTTCACTCTGATGGCTCAGTCCCAGGTGTCTGATCAGCTTGGCTGAGGCCTCGGTGGTCGCCCAGTAGTCTATGGGCACGCGGTCGGGTCGCTGCCGGGTCAGTACTGCCAACCATCGCTCGCGCGGGGTCATTGTCTCCTTAGCCATTGCCTCAACTGCCTCCGTGTAGATCGATCTCCTGATGTAGTTGGATTGAGTCGCTGACACTTGTGTGGAATACAGGGTAGCGATGGCAGCGTTATCCGATGTCCAGGGTGTCTCTATCGTATCACCGGGCGAGCTTTGCTGCAAATCTGGAGCACAGGCCGGCTGGATCGTTCATCGCTCGATCCACAAGTGCGGAGCACTGTGAGGGCCCGCATACCCGAGTGGTCCAGGGGGGCTCTCGCTGTGTGGCGGTCCAGCGAAACGCACACAATCAAGGGCCCGCGCTTGCTGTTGAAGCGCGGGCCTGACCGAATCTAGCGGCTGGATCAAGATGGGCAACCACTTCGAACGCACCGGTTGCCGCTCGCGTTGTCCGACTCGCGATGAACGAGTGGAGAAGCCGCGTCCTCTGGTCTGCCGGACCTGCCTAGACTCCCCTTGCGTCGATAATCACATCGTCCAGAAGACGTTTGGGTACGTGGTGTACGTCTTGTTCGTCGCGGTAGTATCGGATGTCACCCTCCGAACCCACATCCTCCAGTACGACTGTCTCTTTGGGTGAGCCGATGGCCAGAACGAGCAGGATCTCATACTGCGCCGGAATGCCCAGTGTTTCGCGGAGCGCATCCCGCTTGATTGAACCGATCATGCAGCCACCCAGGCCCTGCTCTGTGAGGCCCAGCATAATTGACTGCGCGGCGATACCGTGGTCGCACCCGAAATCCTTCCGGATCGTGGTGTCGCCGAGAATCACGATGTACGCCGCTGGGCGTTCGCCCTCTGCTGGGCCGCCCCAATCCCTCAAGTAGCCGGCCCAGCCCAACGACGGGAAGATCTGTGCGTTCAACTCAGGATCGCAACACAGGATGTACTTGAACGGCTGAAGATTCGCTGCAGAGGCGGACTGCCTGGCCAGATTCACCTGATTGCGCAGCGTCTCCAGCTTCACTGGAGTATCTTGGTGAAACCGGCGGAAACTGCGTGTCTTGCGGATGAGTGTGCCTAACATGTCTCCCTCCGATATCTGGAACTACGCGACACACCGAATTTGTGTCATTGTGCGGCCGTTCTTCCTTTGTGATCGCACTAAGGCAACTCGCATACGTAAGGGTCGCCCTCACCCAGTACGCCATGTACGACAGGCATCCACTCGCTGATCACAATGTGCTGCGGGCAGAGCTCCTCACACTGACGGCACTGGACGCAAGCGCTTGCTCGAGCGTCTTCGTTGATCCACTGGTATGATTCGCGCGCCTCATCCGGGTTGTCGTACATCACGCCCTCGTTGTATGCAGCGAAATTACCCGGAATGTCGACGCCGCTGGGACACGGCATGCAGTATGAACACTTCGTGCAAGGAATTGGACAAAGCTGAGAGTACTGCTCACGTACTTTCGCCACCAGTTCCAGTTCCCCATCGGTCAGCACGTCAACATCGGAGGCATCAGCGCTGGCCAGATTCTGCTCCACGTGCTCCATAGCGCTCATACCACTG